>JBIKOX010000146.1:0-7891 GCA_044357775.1 Bacteroidia bacterium
AAATCGAGTGAGTAAACCGGTGGCATTAAATTCGTAATAAGTCAGTAGCCCTTTATCTTCGGCAACTTGTAAATCTTTTTTATCAATAATATCAAAAGTAATTGACTTTATTTTTTGACTTTTTATATAATCGTTATTAAAAGGCAATTGGCTCTCAAAAGCAGCTTCTGCAGTTGGTATAAGAGTTTGCGAGAAGATAGGAAATTTATAAAAAAAGGTTAATGTGATAAAAATTACATTAAGTAAATTATGACGTATCTTCACTATGTTATGATTTACTTTCTTCAATTTGTTGTAACGCATCTTCAATTGATTCACTTGGTAACAAACAGCTATTATTTTTACAAACGTAAATTAAAGTTTGTTCTTCTATAAATCTGTCTTTAAGCAAAGGTAAATCTGAATTTAGTTCACTTAAAGCAAATATCACATTTGGAGGGGCTTGTTTGTAAAGGGCTGCAAATTTTTCATTAACAGTTTTACCAACAATTACTACTTCGGTTTGTGGTTTTAAAATTTGTAATAAAAGCAATGCCCAATTGCTATAGCCAGGTCCATAACTTTCAATCTCCTTTAAAACTGATTTTAAAAGATTTTGCGAGATGTCTTGATACTTAGTCTCATCAAAATAAATGGATAGCTTATATAAATTGATTGCCATTTGAGAGCTGGATGCCGGAATAACATTATCACTCCATTCAGATTTACGAACTACTAATTTTTCTTGAGAAGCATCCGTAAAGAAAAATGTATTTTGTTTCTCATCATAAAAATTAAGAATCGTATAGTTACTTAAGAGCTTTGCTTTAAAAAGCCAATCTTCGTTTGCCGTTATTAAATAAACAAACATAAAGGCATCAATCACAAACGCATAATCTTCTAAAAATCCTGTAATAGAGGTATTATTATTTTTGACTCTTAATATTTGTCCATTCTCGTTACAATAATTTGAGAAAATATAATTTGCATTTAAGATGGCTAAATCTTTAAATTCTTTTTCATCAAAAACCAAATAAGCTTCTGCTAATGCTTTACACATTAATCCATTCCATGATGCTAATACTTTATTGTCTAAGCCGGGTTTTACTCTTTTTTCACGTTCTTGTAATAAGATATGTTTACACGAATTTATTTTTGTTTGAAGTTCTGTAATTGATAAGTTATGTTTTAAAGCCGCAACAGATTCATCGGCATCGCGCATCAATACATAATTTTCATCTTCCCAATATCCAATTTCATTCACGCAATAGTAATCAGCAAATAGCTCAAAATCATTTTTTAATAATTTATGTAATTCTTCTTTTTGCCACACATAATATTTCCCCTCTAAACCTTCGCTATCAGCATCTAATGCAGAATAAAAACCACCATCACTATTCAACAATTCTCGTTTTACAAAGTCAATAGTTTCGTAGACTACTTTTTTATAAAGATCATTTTTAGTTTGCTTATAGGCTTGAGAGTAAAGGCTAACGAGCTGAGCATTGTCGTATAACATTTTTTCAAAATGGGGCACTTTCCAGTATACATCGGTACTGTAACGGGCAAATCCTCCACCTAAATGATCGTAAATTCCACCCCATGCCATCTTGGTTAAGGTTAAATCTAGATGTTTTTTTATGATGACATCATTTTCAAAATAATTATAATGCAATAGAAATAAATAATTATTTGGTAATGGAAATTTTGGCGCTTTATTTGGACCACCATGCTCTGTATCTATTGACTGACGCCATTTGTGAACTGATGAATAAAGTGTTTGCATAGTAAAATGAGCTAATTCTGTTTCTTTTGGTATTTCTAATCGTTCAAGTCCCTCAGTTAAATTGGCGGCATACTCGTATGCTTTGTTTGGATTGCTTGCAAATAAATCTGCTAAATTACTCAACACATTTACCCATTGTTTTTTTGGGAAATAAGTTCCTCCATAAACAGGTCTTCCATCTGGTAAGGCAAAACAATTTAATGGCCAGCCACCTTGCCCTGTCATTAATTGCACGGCTCCCATGTACACCATATCAATATCAGGACGTTCTTCTCTATCAACTTTTATATTGATAAAATTTTCATTCATAATTCTTGCTACCTCTTCATCTTCAAAACTTTCGTGTTCCATAACGTGGCACCAATGACAAGCGCTATATCCAATGCTTACCAAAATTAACTTATTTTCTTTTTTCGCTAATTCTAAAGTTTCATCATTCCACGCATACCAGTTAACTGGGTTATTAGCATGTTGCAATAAATAAGGACTGCTTTCTTTTATGAGTTGGTTTGGCATTTGGTTTTTATTTTTTCAACACGGAGATAAAGAGATTTTGAGTTCACAGAGTTTTGTTATTATAATAAATCCTTCTCAGTGGGCTCTGTTTCTCTAAAACTCTGTGTTGAATGTTTTAAGTTAAAAATGGATTATTCAATCTTTCAAAACCAATACTTGTTGGTATTCCGTGTCCACTATAAACTTTCATATGATCTCCCAATGGTATTAATTTTTCATTAATCGATTTTATTAATGTTTCGTGATTTCCTAATGGTAAATCTGTACGACCAATACTTCCATAAAATAGCACATCGCCTCCAATAATAAATTCTTCTTCTAAATTATAAAACGAAATACTACCTGGCGAATGCCCCGGCGTGTGCAATGTTTTTAAGCACGAGTTACCAAAATTTATTCTATCTCCTTCATTTATAAATAATTTCGGCATGGGGCTTTGTTCAACTTGCAGGCCATACATCGTAGCAGTTGCTAAATGTTTTTCTATAAAATATACATCATCTTTATGCACTTCTGGTAATAAAGCGTAAGTATCAAAAATGTATTTATTTCCGTTAATATGGTCAATATGAGCGTGCGTTAAAATTAATCGTTTCACAATCAGTTCATTTTGTGCAATAAAGTCACTCAACTTTTTATTTTCAGCAGCATTGTTATTTCCTGGATCCAAAATCACACATTCCTTGGTTTCATCCCATAAAAAATAGGTGTTTTCTTGAAAAGGACCAAAGGCGAAATAGTGTATGTTTATCATAGTTTTATAAAATATTATTCGTTAAATTTAGGGCTTATTATTCAATTTAATGAAGCGAATACTTTGTTTATTTTTCCTTTTTTTATGTATTAAAACTACATACGCTCAGTTTTATTATGGGTCGCAATTAGAATTTGGTAAAAATCGCATGCAGTACCAATCATTTAATTGGACCTATTTTGATTTTGAACGTTTTAGAGTTTATTTGTATGAAGGTGGTCAAGAAATTGCCCGCTACGCAGCTACATCTTTTGATAGGCAATTGCCAATTATGGAAAAACGGTTGGATTATCAAATTGAAGATAAAATAGATGTCATCGTTTATAATAATCAAAGTGATTTTAAACAAAGCAATATTGGTTTAGCTTCTGAAGATAATGGCAATATTGGTGGTGTAACACGAATTATTGGAGATAAAATTTTCATTTATTTTACGGGTTCTCATGCAGATTTAGATAAACAAATTAGAGCAGCATTATCCGAGTTAATGATTGACCAGATGATGTATGGTGGCAGAACACGGGATATTGTAAAAAATTCAACGTTATTAAGTTTACCTGATTGGTTTAAAAATGGATTGATAGCATATATTTCTGAAGGTTGGAACTCCAACATTGATAATCGTGTGATGGATGCGATTCAAAATGATCGTTTTATAAAATTTAATCAACTTACCGGCAAAGATGCAACAATGGCTGGGCACGCTATGTGGTATTACGTGGCAGATGAATTTGGTGAGGCTGTTATTCCAAATTTATTATACATGACCAAAGTTAGTCGTAATCCTAATAATGCATTTTTATATGTATTGGGATTGTCTGTGCAAAATTTAACGGATGAGTTTACAAATAAAATGGCTCAACGCTACTTTGATTATAAGGACAGTGATCGTAAAAATCCTGAAGCAGAATCTGTATTAAGAAAACAAAAAAAAGCAAGACATTATTACCAATTAAAAGTTAGTCCTGATGGACAAAAAATTAGTTATGCAACTAGCGAATTAGGCCAGTATAAAGTGTGGATAAATACGATTGGTGAGAAAAAAAGTAAACGACTGTTAAAGCTTAATCCAAAGTTGGACCGTTTGGAAGATAATACGTATCCTTTGATTGCCTGGCATCCAAATAATACAGTTATATCGATGATTTACGAGCGTAAAAATATTTTGAAGTTGTTTACCTATGATATTGAAACTAAAGAAAGCAATAAACGTAATGTAACAGGCTTTGAAAAAATTAATAATTATTCTTTTTCACATGATGGCAAGCGTATTGTTATGAGTGCCATTAAAAAAGGTAAAGGACAATCGGACATTTTCGTCTTCACGCTAAATTCTGGAGGTGTTGAACAAATTACCAATGATGCGTGGGATGATAACAATCCCGTTTTTATTGATAATTCAAAAGGTATTTTATTTGATTCTAATAGATTGCACGATACAATAAAAGCTAATGAAGATGCTAAATTAACTTTGAAGTTTTCAAAAAATAGTGATGTGTTTTATTACAATGCCGCATCCAAATCTAGTTTATTGTATAGAGTAACCAATACTCCAGACGTTAACGAAATTAATCCTCAAGAATATAGTAAAGGTTTGATTTCTTTTTTGGGTGATGCAAACGGTATTTATAATAGATACGTTGGAGTGCAAGATAGTTCAATTTCATTTATAGATACCACAGAACATTACCGTTATTTTTATAATACAAAACCAATAACCAATTACACCAAAAATATTCAGGAACAGCATATAAACGCTGGTTTTACAAAATACGCTGAAATTATTATTGATAATTTCAAAGAGAAACTTATTGTATCACCGTTGACTTTGCCTGCTGAATTAGCTCCTGTAAAACTTAATAAGACGTGGTTTAAAGGCATGCCACCTTCTAACTTGGCAAATCCTGATAAAATAAACATTACCAATCCAACAAGAAAAGATATGGATTTTGGACCTAATAAAATTGATACAACTTCTAAATCAACTGACGGAATAGATTTTGAAAATTATAATATCAAAGGAGAAGTACAAAGCGAGCAACCAAAAGCAACTGATTCTACAACGGCAAAAGTGCCTGAGGTAGCTTCAAAAAATAATCAAAAAACTTCTCGTGCTGCCAATGGTGAGTTACGTTTCCCAGTTCAAGAAAATTATTATACTAGTTTTAAAACAGATCAAGTTGTATCGCAAGTAGATAATTCATTTTTAGGAACAAATTATCAGCGATTTGCTGGTGGTGGAAGTCCAGTGTATTTAAATCCAGGGTTAAATGCACTATTTAAAATTGGCTTAAGCGATTTATTTGAAGATAAACGAATTGTGGCAGGATTTAGAATTGCTGGAACGTTGGATAATGAATACTTGTTAAGTTGGGAAAACAGAATAAAAAAAGTCGATGGACAATTGGTATTACATCGTCAATCATTTTTAAAAGTAAATAATTATGCCAGCATTGCAAAAGTGCAAACGCATGATGCCCGTTACACTTGGAAAATTCCGTTTAGCGAAGTATCAGCTACAAAACTTTCGTTGATGTACAGAAATGATAGAATTGTTTTTGCATCGGTGAGTGACGAAAGTTTAGCGAAACGAAACATATATGATAATTATAGCGGTGCAAAAGTGGAGTATGTTTTTGATAACACGCGCAAAAAAGGTTTGAATTTGTATAATGGAACTCGCTTTAAAGTGTGGGCTGAATACTGGCGTTTAATTAAAGAGCAGCAGCATGATTTATTCACTTTTGGTTTTGATTTTAGAAACTATAAAAAAATTCATCGAGATTTAATTTGGGCTAATAGATTTGCTGGCGCAACTTCTTTAGGAACCGATAGATTGATTTATTATTTGGGTGGTGTAGATAATTGGTTAAATCCTCAATTTGATAACAGTATAAATATTGTAAAACCAGAGCAATATCAGTTTCAAACATTGGCAACTAACTTGCGCGGCTTTAAACAGAATATTCGTAATGGAAATAATTTTGTTGTTTGGAATAGTGAGTTAAGATTGCCATTATTTAAATATTTATTAAACAGACCTATTCGTTCAGACTTTATTCAGAATTTTCAAATTATTGGTTTTGGAGACATTGGTATGGCTTGGTATGATAAAAATCCTTATAGCGATGAAAATGTTTTAAATAAAAATGTATACGTTGGTAATCCTGTTACCTTAACTATTTATAATCAAAAAGAACCAATTGTTGGAGGTTATGGTTTTGGATTGCGCTCTCGTTTGTTGGGCTACTTTATTCGACTTGATTTTGCTTGGGGTTTAGATGATAAAACAATTCAAAAGGGAATGACTTATTTGTCATTTACAACAGATTTTTAAAATAACATGGAAAATAAAAAACCAATGACACTACAGATATTAATAATTTTACTAGCCGTTGGCTTAGCGGCGGGTTTTTTGAGCGGAATGGTGGGCATTGGTGGTGGTATTATAATTGTGCCTGTGTTGGTTTATTTTTTAGGATTTACGCAACATCAAGCCCAAGGAACAACATTGTTTATGTTTTTATTACCAATAGGAATCCTTGGCGTAATGAATTATCACAAGCAAGGTTTTATAGATTATAAAGTGGCTTTAATTATCTGTACAACTTTTGTATTTGGAAGTTATTTTGGCAGTAAATTGTCCATTTCATTAGACCAAAAAGCTGTTAAACAAATTTTTGGCGCTATTATTATTTTGCTTGGTGCTAAAATGTTGTTTTGGAAATAGCAGTTACTTAAAGACTAAGCGGAGTCAAAGTTATGTTATACCTTGTTGTTTTCAAATAAAGTTACTTCTGCGAGCTTAAAGAAAACAATCTACTAATTGGCGTTGAGTTTCCGTTATCAGCAAATACGCCATGTTCTGAGCCTTTCACATCTTCAATAGAATAAAATGCATTGGGTGTATGCACATGTATTAGTTCAATGACTTGTGCTTTATTGGTTCGTTTTACAATAGTAAAAATTAATTTTACAGGACCAACCGCTCCATGTCCGTCAACAATTGTAACACCCTGATTTCTTTTTTTTAGCGCATCAATTAATGGCATAATATCATCAGCGGTAATTATCCTGATAATTTGAGTTCCCATGGCTAAACGTTCTTCAATATACATTCCTAAATAAGTTCCTGCGCTAAAACCTGCTGCCCAAGCTAAAAAACATGCCAAATTATCTAAATGGCTAAATACTTGGCGCATCGCAATTAACCAAATAAGTACCTCAAAAAATCCTAAAATGGGAACTATTTTTTTAAATCCTTTCGAAACAAAAATATGTCGCAAGGTTGCCATCGTTACATCGCCTAATCTGGCAACAAAAATAAGTAGCGGTAATATAATCCAGCTAAAGTAATCGAAATCCATTTTTTGTTATTTATTCTTAAATCTAAATTTACTTGTACTTTATCTTTATTAGTGACGTTATATCTATAATTATCAATAGCCTATTGTTTAAACAAACTTAGTATTTAGCTAAAATTAACAAGCAATTAAACTGAAATTTATACCATCGAAACGTTTCAAGAACATACAGAACAAGAGCTTCCAAAAAATAAAAAAAGTATTTGGAAATTTTTAAAGCGCTTATTTTTTGTGCTTGTGCTCACCGTTATTTTAGTTGTGGGTATTAGCGCCACTTTAGTATTTTTTTATAAGGATGATGTAATATCTGCTGTTATTAAAGAACTAAATAAACATTTAAATACAGAAGTACGTATTGACCCAAAAAATATTGATTTAACAATCATAAAATCTTTTCCTAATTGCGCCTTAGAATTTAAAGATTTAACAGCCATGGAAGCAAAGAGTTTTAAATCAAATGATACCCTTTTATTTGCTAAACGTTTGTCGCTA
>JBIKOX010000147.1:0-7854 GCA_044357775.1 Bacteroidia bacterium
ATATGAAATTATTAAAATATTAAACTCTTATTTTTGCAATTCCTTCTTTACTAGCTTTAAATTCAATAAATTCATTGCATTTGTTTGTAAGCCTGTAATATTATTTCTCACTAGTCTAATAACTTGGTCATAATATAATGGAATAATAGGTGCATCATCAATCAATAATTGATCCATCTGCTGATATAAATTGGTTTTAATATCTCTATTTGATTCATGAATTGCTTTTTCAAACAGTAAATCAAATGCATTGCTTTTGTAATGGGTGTAATTAGAACCAACAGGACAAAAGTTTTTACTGTAGAATGAACTCATAAAATTCTCCTCGTCAGCATAATCTCCAACCCATGATTTTTTAAATAAATTATATTCACAGCTAGATACAGCATGCCTTAAAACGACAGGTTTGTCGACACTCACATTTACCTTAATATTATTTTCAGCTAACTGCGCTTGAATAAATTCAGTTTGTTCTAAATAATTATCAGTTGTATGTAATGTAATTTCAGGTAAATCTTTTCCATCTGGGTATCCAGCTTCAATTAATAGTTGCCTTACTTTATCCGGATTGTAAGTATATCCTTTAACAATGGTATCATTAAAAGATGGCAAGCCATGTGGGATATAACCTGATGTTGCTGGGTAACCAATATTGTTTCTGAAAAATTTAACCATTTTTTCTCTATCAAATCCATAATTAATTGCTTGTCTGATAGCTTTTATTTTCAACGGTGAGTTTCTAACAATCTCAATATTTTCATCTACTAATATTCCTAGATAATCTGTTTTTAAATAATTTTGTTTTTGTAGGACAAATTTCTCACCATACACCTGTTTTAAATTTCCGTTTTTATCTAGTACTTCATTTATATTAAAAGCATCTGCACCGCTGAGCATATCATATTTTCCATTTAATAATTCCATGAAAGCAGTTTCCTTATCTTTTATAAAAGAAATGGTTACAGCATCTAAATAAGGCAACCGATTTTTACCATCAAATTCAAAATAATTTTCATTTTTAACTAAAACCAATTTTGTACCCTCTTCCCAAAATTTAAATTTAAACGGACCGGTTCCTACTGGATTTCTTCTAAAATCTTGACCATAAAAATCGAGGGCTTCTGCAGGAATTACAGAAAAATATTTCATGGTTAGTATGCTTAAAAATGCACTAGTTGGCTCTTTTAAGTAAATAATAAATGTAGAATCGTTTGTTGCAAGAAAACCTTTGTATTCTGTTTTTTCTGTTCTATCTATAGAGTTTAGCAAGGATACTGCACTGCTCACTCGTGCATCGTACAACCTATTAAAGGATGCAACAAAATCTTTTGCAGTAACTCGCCTTCCGTTTTCTTTCTTAAAGCACTTGTTATCATGAAAATAGGTATCGTTTCTTAAAACAAAGGTATAAGTTAAACCATTATCACTTATAGCCCACCTTTTTGCAATAGCAGGAACAACTTGTAATGAATCGTTTAATTGTACTAACCCATTATACAGTTGATTAACAGCCCAAATATCTTCCAGATTATTTGCTGATGCAGGATCTAAGCCAGAAATTCCTGCCATTTCATTGTAATTAAAAACAGTTCTATCGTCATTTTCATTCCTATTATCTTTACACGTTACTGTAAATAATAGAGTGGTGATAAAAATTAACACTGAATAATTATTCTTTTTAGCAAAAATCATCCTGGTTGGTTTAACGTATTGGCTTAATTATCAATATTACTCAAATACCTGCAGTTAAAAAACAACTATTTCAACAGTTTTTCACATTTGTATGTCAATTCTATCAAATTTTATAATTTAGAGTTCTTTTGTAGTGTTTATTTTTATAGAAAATAAACATTTAAATTAATGAGTTTTAAAATATTACCTTTATCAAGTTTAACATCAACTTTAAGTGTAATATATTATTTAAAGTAGAAGATATAGTTAAAATTAATACATTAAAAAGTGGAATTTACTTCTAAATTGATAGAGCAGGCAGTTGGGCATTTTTCTAGTTTACCTGGTGTAGGAAAAAAGTCGGCGTTGCGTTATGTTTTACATTTAATAAAGCAAGACACTCAAGATATTACTAATTTCTCGGATGTTTTAAAAGCACTAAAACACGATTTAAAATTTTGTAAAAATTGTCATACTATTTCTGATCATGATATTTGCGAAGTTTGTTCTAATCCAATTCGTAATCAACAGTTAGTATGTGTTGTGCAAGATTATAGGGATGTAATGGCCATTGAAAACACAGGACTATATAAAGGAGTCTACCATGTACTGGGCGGTTTAATTTCTCCAATGGAAGGCATTGGACCAAGTAACCTTACCATTGATTCGTTAGTTGCAAAAGTAACTAGCCAAGAAATTAAAGAAATTATTTTAGCATTAAATGCCACTATGGAAGGTGAAACTACTAGCTTTTTTATTTTTAAGAAGCTAGCATCCTTTCATGTAACATTATCTGCAATTGCACGTGGGATAGCTGTTGGCGACGAATTAGAATATACTGATGAAGTAACATTAGGGCGTTCTATTATTAATCGTATTCCTTATAACACTAGTTTAGCAAGGTAATTTTTTTGTAATTTAGTCGTGTCCCTTCAGCTGGCGGGTCAGGCTTTAAGCTACAATCTTTTGTTCGTGCCTCACAAAACGATTTTCACATCAATCCTTCACGCGTATACTCTCCCGTATCAAAATTAAACTCAATACTTAAATAGAACTGCGTGGAGGAAAGTACAAAAATCATTTTTGCTTTCTCTCTTTAAAAAGATTGAAGTTATAGTTAGAACTTGCTTGCATCTTGCAGGAACAATCGTCTTAAAAAAGAATATTTAATTTTATTTATGGAATTTTTTGTTTCTAGTCATCTAAATAGAAATTCTAAAAAACTATTTTATGAAAACACTATTAATCTTTGCCTTAAGCTTAACAATAGTTAAAGCTAACGCTACAGAAACACAAAAAGTAATTAAATCAAAACCCGAAAAAATTATAGTTTACACGCAAGGGGCGCAAGTTCATCGCAATGCTATGGTAAATTTGGTTGCTGGACAAAACACATTGTTGTTTTCGGGCTTAGAAAACTGTATTAACATTTCTGCTATTCAAGCATCGGGAAATGGAAATTTTATTATTGCAGACATTCAGCATGAGATTCATTATCCTGAATTAGATAAAGCAAAACTAAATGGAGATGTTCGTTATAAAAAATTACTTAAGCATGTTAATGATAGTATTCAAGAATTGAATTATTTGATTGAGGATATTAATTTGAAATCGGATGCCTTAAGTACCGAGAAAAATGTGTTGTTAAATTATGGTCTATATAAAGGGCAATCAAAAAGAGATAGCATAGCCTCTTTAAAAGATGGGCTTTCCTATTTAAGAGAAAAATTATTTAATATAAATTCAGAGCAATTACGATTAAAGAGAGAACGCGAAAAGATAGAAGCAAGGAAAGTTGTTTTAAATGAACGACTTGTTAGTGTTAGCAATGAGCTTACAAATCAAAATAATTCAGGTGAAGTTGAAAAAGTAGATTATAGAATAATAGTTCATGTAATTGCTGAGCAAGCACATCAAGCATCAGTTAATTTAAATTACTATATCAGTAATGCTGGTTGGACTCCTTCCTATGATTTAAGAGCAATTTCAAATGAACAAAATGTAAAATTGACATACAAAGCACAAATTCATCAGCAATCAGGAATTGATTGGGGTAATGTTAAACTTATTCTTTCTACAGCTAATCCAAATCGTTCATACGACCTTCCAAATCTTTCAACATGGATTTTAGGATATACGCCAAATGTATATAAAAACAAAAAAGTAAATGGATATGTAATGCCGAGCATAGCTACTAAATCATATTTAGAAGCCGATAAAGAAAATTCGTCCTCTGTTTTGAACGAAAATGCAATTGCGCAAAACGCTTCAGATTATACTACTGTATCAGAAAATGTAATTGAAACTGAATATGAAATTAAATTAAATTACAACATTCCAAGTGACGGCAAATCGCATATTGCTGCCATTTTGGTTAAGGATTTAAAAACTTTTTATCGTTATAAAGCTATTCCAAAATTAAATAATAATGTTTATTTAACCGCTGTGTTACCCGATTGGGAGGATGCAATTGCCATGGCGGGCGAAGCTTCTGTGTACTATGATGGTACTTATGTTGGCAAAACAAATTTAAGTCCTGGAGGTACTGAAGACACTATTCAATTGTCACTTGGAATTGATAAAAATATTGCCATTAAGCGTCATAAAATTAAAGAAAAATGTACTCAAAAAGTTTTAGAAAATGACATTTTGCATCAGTACACCTTTGAGGTTTTAATTAAAAATTCGCGAGCTTTAAAAATTGAAATGGATATAGAAGATCAGTTACCATTGACTTATGATAAAAGTATAACTATTGAACGAAAGGAGTTATCAGGGGCAAAGTATGATGATGTTACAGGGATTTTGAAATGGAGAATTAATATTCCGGCAAAGGATAGTAAGAAGTTAACATTAATCTATCAAATAAAAGCTCCTAAAAGTATTCCAGTAGCCGTAAATTAATTTACAATCTATTGCGATTAAATGGCTTCAAACTAAAAAGACCTCACTATAAATTAGTGAGGTCTTTTTGAATTAAAGGATGGTAAAGAAATAATTATTCTTCGTTGGAATTAACGGTGTTCATTTTTCTTACAAACATATCGCGCTTTGTTGGATTGCATAAGGTAAATTGAAAGTTTGGCCCCGTTTTTACATCTTGTTTTTTATCTTTTGACTTAAGTTCCTTAATTGTTTTGTTAAATTCTTGATTGCTGCTTACTACATTCATTACACCTTTAAAGTAATTAAAATAATACCAAGTTTGCGAGTCAAATTCAAAATATAAGGTAAAATTATCGCCACCTTTTTTTCTTTGTATTTGCAAATAACCTGGAACTTGGCGGTAAATTTCAGTTTTATTAATAGTACCTAAGCCAATTTTACCAGTGGATAAAAATGAACGACTGGTTTTATCGTACCTCATATCGGTATTTGTTATTAGAAAAGTTTTTTCAAATTCATCTGGAAATTTTTTGATATTTCCATTTAAATTTAAATCTGCAATCACCTTGTCTGCTTTTTCTTTTCCTAATATTTCTGTAATTCCCTTATTAAATACTTGGCTACCAAAATCAATAGGCGAAAGCGCATTACTATAAATTTCAACATCTTTAATCATTTTCTTTAATGCTCCTTTATCAAAAAAGAAATCAATGGTACTCATTAATTCAAATGTAGCTGAATCATTTATAGTGCTATGTGTTGCTATCCCAATGGTATTAAATTGAACTTGACCTAAATCTGCTCCCAAATCCATTTTACCTTCCGCATAAACTTTACAATTGTTAGTATTTAAACTAATATAATTACCTGGTAAAGATTGTTCAACAAATTTATCCTTGTTAGTAATTCTATATTCCTTTGTAGTTTTATCAAACCCTAAGAAGCCATTTGCACTGAGTATATCAACATCTTTTTTTCCACCTCGTAACGAAACAAATGATGAATAAACCATATTGGTATCCTGCCCATAAATAATTGCTGATCCAACTGGTTTACCATTCATATCGGTAGTGTTAGCAGGTAATGGAATTAAAATATCCTTGGGATCTATTTCTCCATCAAATTTCAAGTAAGCCTTACCAATTTTTCCGCATGCATGTACAATTTTTGTTCCTCCTTGATAGTTTAAAAATTTATTAGAAGCATACAAAAACACTTTTCCTGCAAAACTAAAATAGTCATTAAATTGAAATTTTGATTCTTCGCTGATAATACCTTCCGAAACTGTTTGGCCTGTTGTATCAGGTTTTATTGTATTAAATTTAATTAGATAAGGCTTCTGATTTTCATCTAAATATTGATAGTCGCCCGTGGCTAAATAATTTTTTCGTCCAAAAATATTAGCCGTAACATTTCTAATGGTGTGGTATTTTGTAACTGTATTTGCAAGTATGGTTGAGTTTTCGAGTGTATCAATAATTGCATTTTTGTAAATTACAACTTTGCCTGAATCAGGAAAAAGTCTGGCATCTGCAACATTAATAAAAGGAACATTAATACAATTAATAATTGATTTTTTTAAGTTGAATTTTGCTGCAGGGGCAAAAAATCGTAACGAATCTTGTTTGGGATGAACAGATATAAATTCCGGACCAGCTAAATCTAAAGCGTTTTCAATGCTACCTTCAAGTTTTTTATTTTCGTCACCAAGCTGTATTTCTTCAGAGTCCATGAACCATTTGAATCGTTCCATATATGCTATGTACTGATTTTTAGGAAACTTTACTATAGTAGCTTTACCATTTGCAACAAATAACCCAATACGCTTTTCTAAATCAATTTTTGCGTTAACGTTATCTGAGGAAAAGCCTAAACCAGCTTCATCAATTGCTTTCAAATGAAAATTCGAGGTATCTGATAATATTTCATGTTGTTTAAATAGAATATTGGAAGAAACTAAATCTGCTTTTATCATATCAATTGTTCCATTTCCATGCAATTCAATTGGATTTAAAGAATATTTACCTTTAAAAGTGCATTTTCCATTATAGGTTTTAAACGGACTTGCTTTATTTGTAGCATTCATTAAGTCTTTGTAAGGCATCCAATGAACGAGCACAGTATCGCCATGAGTTTGAGGAAATTCAATCGGGGAAATTTGTTCCTTAACATCAAAAGAGTTTGCCATTGTATTCATACTATCAGGAAAGAATAAAAAGTCTTTTGATTTAGTTATCGATGTTATGTATTTTAAATCACCATCTGCTCGTAAACCTTTATTACTTAATTTTATTTCTTTTTCAAAATTTGCTTTACCGCCATAAACTTCAAATCCTCCTGGTGGTGTTTTTCTTATAAATCCAAGAGAATAGTCAGTTTGAAGTGACAGTTGTTCGCGAAAAGTGGGAAAGATGCCAGCAGAGGAAAATTCACCTTCAAAAATCAATCCTTCATTTCTAAAATTGTCTAAACTATCCATTGTAAATGGATCAAGTTTATAATAAAATTTATCGCGATTATACACGCCTTTAAATATTGTTTTTTTATCGTAGTAGGTATAACTTTCTTTAAAACTTTGAAACGACGGAAAAGTAGGAGCGTTTCCCCACCCACTATGGTTTCTTGGAGCATCAATGCGCAGTTCTCCATTTAAATTTTCAATTACAGTTTGCACCTTTTTAAACAAAAAATTACCATTAATATCAGGCTCTCTTGCAACTACATATATTCGGCAAGAATCAATCGTTTTCATTTTCACTTTAAATAAGTCATAATCAAAAACGAAGTCCTTTCCGTGAAATTCAAATTTACCGGAAGCAACTGTGCCTGAAAAATCAATAGTTCGGTTTCTTTTTAAAATTAATTCATTGTGTTTAGGGAACACAAAAACTTTTTGCGTATCGCTCAATAAAATATTTTCTACGCCTCTAATTGTTATATCATAGCAGTTATTTACCAAACTCATAGTAGCATTATTTTGATTAGGAGCATTCTTTCTATATTCATCAGAAAAAAATGAGTGGATGGTTAAAATATCATAATCTTTCTCGTGTTTTGAATTTTTTAGATAATTGAATAGACGGGATCTAATAGTTACCAAATCAGTTTCTGGTTCATAATAGATTAATCCAAAATTGGCCATTTTAAAAATTATAGGTCTTAAATCTACTGCAAGATATTTTATATATTTTGCAAAATCTACAACTGTAAAGGTTAGGTTATTGCCATTGTTGTTGTAGTAATCATTCATTTTGATTACCGGGCTAATATTATCAGAGCCTTTTATTGCGTCTAACC
>JBIKOX010000045.1:0-16775 GCA_044357775.1 Bacteroidia bacterium
GTTCGATACGAGTGGTAATGCTCCAAAAAATATAAAAATACATACATTAATAAATTCTGTTAATCCATTATCATGGATTAAAACAGCGCGGTTTATAAAAAAACAAAAACCTGATTTTATAGTTTTTCGTTTTTGGATTCCTTTTATGGGTCCTGCTTTGGGAAGCATTGCTCGTATGGTTCGTAAAAGTGGCGTAAAGGTTTTAGCAATAACTGACAATGTAATTCCCCACGAAAAAAGAGTAGGAGATTCTACTTTTGCAAAATATTTTATTAATGCGTGCGATGGATTTGTAACCATGAGTAAAGCGGTGATGAAAGACCTAGAGAAATTTACAAGCACAGTACACAAAAAATATTTATTACATCCTTTATATACTTCTTTTGGTGAGAAGTTAAATAAAATGGATGCAAGAAAAGCTTTAGAACTTCCAACGGATAAACAACTTGTTTTATTTTTTGGATTAATTAGAAAATACAAAGGATTAGATATGTTGTTGGATGCAATAAATGAATTAAAATCTAATCCAAATATAGTATTAGTTATTGCCGGCGAATTTTATGAAGATAAACAACCCTATTTAGATTTGATAAAAAAATATGGAATCGAAAATCAGGTTATTTTGCATGCAAATTTTATTGCTAATGAAGATGTGAAATTATACTTTTCGGCAGCAGATTTAGTGGCATTACCTTATAGAAGCGCTACTCAAAGTGGAGTGACGCAAGTGTCCTTTCATTTTGAAGTGCCAACTTTGGTAACTAATGTCGGAGGACTCGGAGAAATAATTCCTGATAAAATTGCAGGTTATGTAGTAGAGCCAAATGGGAAAGCTATTGCAGAAGCAATTATAGATTATTTTGAAAATAACAGAACGCCTTCTTTTACTGAAGGTATGAAAAAAGAAAAGCAAAAATACGATTGGAAAATTTTTGTGGACGAAGTCATAGATTTATATAAAAAGTTATAATATTAAATGTCACCCTGAGCTTGTCACTTCGAGCGTAGTCGAGAAGCGAAGGGTATATAAAAAGATAAAATGATAATTAGAAGTAAAGCGCCCTTAAGAATTGGTTTAGCTGGTGGCGGAACCGACGTATCTCCATACAGTGATATTTTTGGCGGAGCCATTTTAAATGCCACCATTGATTTGTACGCTTACGCAAGTTTAGAACCGTTAGATAATGGCACTATTGAATTTTGCATTGATGGCACAGACAAATCAATTAAAGTTATATCAGAAAGCGAATTAGTTTTAGTTGAAGGTTTTGAGTTATTTATTGGTGTATACAATCGCATCATTAAACAATTTAATTTGCAACCTTTATCTTTTCGTTTAACTTCCTATATCGAAGCTCCCCAAGGTTCGGGACTTGGCACATCCTCTACTATTGTTGTTTCTTTATTAGGTGCGCTTGTAGAGTGGTTAAAATTGCCTTTAGGCAAATATGACATTGCACATTTAGCTTATGAAATAGAACGTGTTGATTTAGGAATGAGCGGTGGGAAACAAGATCAATATGCCGCAACTTTTGGCGGAATTAATTTTATGGAATTTTTAGCTAATGATAAGGTGATTGTAAATCCTCTTCAATTAAAAGACGAAGTATTATATGAGTTGGAATTTAATTTATTATTATACTTTACTGCCACTCAAAGGTTATCTGCCACCATTATTAATGAGCAAGTTAAAAATGTTAAGGAAAATAATATTAAATCTGTTGAGGCCATGCATCATCTAAAAGAGCAAGCTCAGCAAATGAAAGATAGTTTGTTGCGTGGCGATTTAAATAAAATTGGCGAGATTTTGCATTTTGGTTGGACTAATAAAAAACAAATTGCGAAATCAATTAGTAACGAATTAATAGATAACGTTTACACAACAGCTATCAATACTGGCGCAACAGGTGGTAAAATATCTGGTGCAGGTGGTGGTGGCTTTATGTTTTTTTATTGTCCTGCAGTTACTAAAGTTAAAGTAGCTAGAGCTATTGAAGGTTTAGGAGGGCGAGTACAATCGTTTAAATTTACAACCCAGGGCTTAAGTACTTGGACGAGCATTTAAACTACATCTGTTTATCTTAATAAACAGATGTAGTATTATGACTAATTAGTTCAACGTTAGGCCTTTTTCATTTTGAAGAATAAACAATTGAATTTCAGTTAATGAATTCAATAAATTATAATTTGATAATCGTATTAATTCCATTTTCTCCATCCTTTCTATATTATTATCAATTGGAAGTTGCTTATTTCTATTTACTAAAGTATTATATAAATTAATCTGTTTTTTTAATTTTTGAATCAGTTCCATTCCTGATGCACCAAGATCAAATTCTTTTCCAAGCCCTGATTCTTGAAGAATTATATCTTTCGTTTCAAAATCTTTAGGAATTGATTTTATTCCTGTACCATCAATAATAATTATTTCTTTTATTTTATTACAATTTTCAATTACTTCCTTTGATAAATTTATCATTTCAGGATTTTGATTAGTCGTGTCATTTTTTATGGAGTGCATTCTTGTAATTAGCTCTTCACCTTGAAGATAATTATAAGTTTTTCCAATGTAAAATTTAGTACTAGGTTTTAAACTTGTTAACGTAAATAACATTCCTCCTGCTGAAATTAAAATAATAGAAGTAATAATTGTATTTACTTTAGTTTCAGGTGTTCTAATTCCTGAGAAAAAATAAATAGGTATAAAAACAAACATCAAAATACCTAAAGCAGAAAGCCACATTAAATTTGCGCCAGGCCAATGAAATATCTTAAATAATGAAGAGATGCTAAATAGTATTCCAAAGATTGTACCTATAGCAATCATCAATTTATCTTTCATGGCACTTACTTCTCTTGTTTTTAAAATAAAGAGGAGTGGTAAGAAAATTAAACTAATATTTAACATGGATAATAGAAGTATTGCGCTTGCGCCAGGCCAATGCATAATTTTGAAGATGGAGCCTGCTATAAATCCTGCAACGGAAAGAGTTCCGCTATAAATCATTATTTTTTTCATTTTGTAATAGTTTTTGTTAGTTAATAATTGGAGAGTTTCTTCTTCAATTTCCCATAATGCATCTTTATAAAATGTTTGTATGGTCTTTTGATAGAAGCTCTCGAAGTCTCCATTTTCTTCGAGATTTTGCTCTATGATACAACAAACATGATCGTGGAGATTTAGCTGCAAGCTCTCCATCTCAACGCCACGTGCACTAATGTCGTTAAAGATGTAATCTATTTGTTGATCATTAAGTTGGTACATTATTTATGTAATTTTTTAGAATTTTGTTATGAGTTGTTTGAAGCTGAATGTTTTTATAACCGCTTTCAAGCAACAAAAAACTTTATTCAAATAACTAAATGTTAAGCAGTCTTTGTTTTAATGTCTAGTAAAAATTTCATCGTTTCCATAAAGTCTGCTAACTCGCTTACCTTTTCTTTTGTTTTTGTTTTTCCTGTCGGACTCAAACTGTAATATTTTCTTACACGTTTTCCAATAAATTCTGTTTCGGTAGTTACTAATCCATCAGCTTCTAGTGAATGCAATGTTGGATATAAAGCACCTTCTGTAATTTGAATTTTATCTAATGTTAATTCTTTTACACGTTGGGTAATTTCGTAACCATACATTTTTTTATTGTCGGCTAACAGTTTTAAAACAATTGTTTTAAGTGTGCCTTTAAGTAATTCTGAAGAGTAAATCATGGTATTATAATTATATACTTAAGACAAAGATACATAAGAAACCAATGCATTGGTCTTTTTTGTTTAAGATATTAATTAAATAATTGATTATGAGATAAATAAAATTAATAAAAGTTTATGAGTACATATCAACGATAATAAAAATTGACTAAAAAATTCTTTAATTTTAAAATGTTTAATACTAAAAGGCATTAAAAAAATAATTGTATGCTTGGCAATGCTGAAGCGTTCAAACTTATCACTATTAACTTATCACTATTCACTAAAAAATGTTCCTAATATTTGATACCGAAACAACTGGCTTACCTCGTAACTATAATGCGCCATTAACTGATTCAGATAATTGGCCGCGTATGATACAAGTGGCATGGCAGTTGCACGACACCTATGGCAATTTACTTCATAGTAAATCCATTATTGTAAAACCTGATGGTTATACTATACCGTTCAACTCAGTTCAAATTCATGGAATTACAAACGAAAGAGCTATTGAGGAAGGGCAAGATTTAAAAGTGGTATTGCAAGAATTTGTTACTGTTGTAGGTCAAGCAAATTATTTATGCGGACATAATATTGAGTTTGATAATAATATTGTTGGGGCTGAGTTGTTGCGATATGGTTTAGAAAACATCCTAGCAACAAAACCTTTTATTGATACTAAAAATGATCAAACAACTGCCTATTGTGCCATTCCTGGCGGACGAGGTGGTAAATTTAAATGGCCTACGTTAACCGAACTCTATACCAAGTTATTTAATGATACGTTTGCAGAAGCGCACAATGCAGCATTTGATGTATTAGCAACAGGTAAAGTTTTCTTTGAAATTATAAAGCGTGGAATTACTAAAGTGGCTGAACTAACGGTTTCTGATTTAATACTTGTTAATTATCAAGCTCCTGATTTAACAGAATTGTATAAACACGAACAATCTTGGAAAGAACGTAAAACACAAAAGGCTGAAGTTAAAATTCAAACACTTGAAATCACTGTCACTTCGGGCGGAGTCGAGAAGTCGGATCTGAAATTTTCGCATTTACATAATCACAGTCAATTCTCTGTTTTGCAATCAACAAGCGATGTTGATGATTTGGTAAAAAAAGCCTTTGAATATAATATGCCTGCAATTGCCTTAACAGATCATGGTAATTTGTATGGAGCTTTTTTATTTTGGCAAGCTATTGACAAGCAAAATAAAACAATTAAATCTAATAACGAGTTAATTGATAAAGGGCAAAAAGAAGGCGAAAAAACAAATGAATTAAAGTGCATTATTGGATGTGAGTTATATATCTGTGGTGATTATTTAAACAAGTCAAAGCAAGATAATGGCTATACCCAAGTTTGTATTGCAAAAAACAAAGTGGGTTATCAAAATTTATCTAAGTTAAGTTCGGTTGGTTTAATTGATGGTTTTTATTATGTGCCCCGTGTAGATAAAAATTTATTGGTGCAATACAAAGAAGGTTTAATCGTAACTACCGGTTCGTTAACTTCCGAAATACCAAGCTTAATTTTAAATGTTGGCGAGGAGCAAGCTGAAGAATCTTTTGTGTGGTATAAAGAACAATTTGGCGAAGATTTTTATGTGGAATTAAATCGCCATGATTTGCCAGAAGAAGATCACGTGAATGCAGTTTTATTGCAGTTTGCTGAAAAATATAAGGTAAAATATTTTGCTGCAAATAGTAATTATTATTTAAATAAAAACGGGTTCGATTCGCACGATATTTTATTATGCGTAAAACATAACGAAAAAAAAACGACTCCTATTGGCAAAGGTCGCGGATTTAGAAATGGCTTGCAGAATAAAGAATTTTATTTTAAGTCGCCTAAAGAAATGATGGCCTTGTTTGCCGATATGCCCGAAGCCATTGCAGCAACTAACGAAATTGTAGATAAAATTGAACAATACAAATTAGGGCGTGATATCTTACTACCTAAGTTTGAAATTTCACAGGAATTTATTGCTGCTAACGAAGACGAAATTGAAGCTTCTAAACTTCGAATAATTACCATAAAGCAACAAGGTTGGATTGACAAAAATTTATCTGCCGAAGCCATTGAAATTCAAAAAACTGAAATGCGTGTTATTGCAGAGCAGTTTATTTACATGTCGCATTTAACATGGCAGGGTGCTCATAAGCGCTACCCAGAAATGACGGATGATATTAAGGAGCGTATTTCGTTTGAATTAACTACCATTGAGCGAATGGGCTATCCGGGTTATTTTTTAATTGTGGCCGATTTTATTGCAGAAGCACGAAAAATGGGAGTGGCAGTTGGCCCTGGTAGAGGTTCTGCTGCTGGTTCTGCTATAGCCTATTGTTTATGGATTACTAACGTTGATCCAATAAAATTTGATTTACTATTTGAGCGTTTCTTAAATCCAGATCGTGTAAGTATGCCCGATATTGATATTGATTTTGATGATGAAGGTCGCGGTTTAGTTATTGATTATGTCATTAATAAATATGGTCCAAATCAAGTAGCGCAAATTATTACCTATGGCACCATGGGTGGAAAGTCTGCTATTAAAGATGCTGCTAGAGTTTTAGAATTGCCTTTAGAGGATTCTAATAAATTATCTAAAGCGTTTCCTGATTCGCCAGATGCAAAACTCAGAAAATTATTAAAGCCTGGTGGTATTGATCAAAAGTATTTAGACGATATTAAAGATAAACGCGAAGTTGTTGAGCAATCACATAATTTTAGAAAATTAGCTGAAGAAAAAACACCCGAAGCCGATGTTTTAAAACAAGCGTACGAGTTAGAAGGATGTCTCCGTAACATTGGTATTCATGCTTGTGGTATAATTATTACACCAGATGATATGGTGAAATTTGTACCAGTAACCAAAGCAAAAGATAGCGAAATGCTTGTGACGCAATTTGATAATTCAGTTGCTGAAAACGCTGGCCTTTTAAAAATGGACTTCTTAGGTTTACGCACATTAACTATTATTAAAGATGCGGTTCGTTTTGTAAAACAAAATCATGGTATTGATATAGACATTGATACCATTCCGTTAGATGATAAAAAAACATTTGAATTATTTCAACGTGGCGAAACCAATGGTGTATTTCAATACGAAAGTGCCGGAATGCAGAAGTCGTTAAAGGATTTAAAGCCTGATACGTTTAATGATTTAATTGCCATGAATGCCTTGTATCGTCCAGGACCAATTGCATACATTCCAAACTATATTAATCGTAAACATGGCAGAGAGGCGATTGTTTTTGATTTAGATGGCATGGACGAATTTTTAGGAGAAACTTACGGTATTACCGTTTATCAAGAACAGGTGATGCGACTTTCTCAAAAATTAGCAAATTTTACAAAAGGTGATGCGGATACATTGCGAAAAGCAATGGGAAAAAAAGATAGAGCAACGCTTGATAAAATGAAAGGCAAGTTTATTGAAAATTGCAAAGCAAATAATCATGATGCAGTTGTTGCCGAAAAAGTTTGGAAAGATTGGGAAGCTTTTGCAAGTTACGCCTTCAATAAATCGCATTCAACGTGTTATGCTTATGTGGCTTTTCAAACAGCATATATCAAAGCACATTATCCCTCAGAGTTTATGGCTTCTGTTTTAAATCATGCTGGTAGCATTGATACCATTTCTTTTTTTATGGACGAATGTAAGCGGATGGGTATAAAAGTGCTTGGACCAGATATTAACGAAGGTTTCGAAAAATTTTCTGTAATAACTGGAGGAACTGATATTCGTTTTGGAATGGCATCCATAAAAGGAGTAGGGGAAAACACCGTTCAAAATATTATTGCGGAGCGGCTTGCAAATGGTAAATACAGTTCTGTTTTTGATTTATCTAAACGCATTGATAATAGAAGTGTCAATAAAAAATCTTTAGAAGGTTTAGCGCTAGCTGGTGGCTTTGATAGCTTTGAAGGTGTGCACCGTGCTATGTTTTTTAAACCTGATGCAGATGGCCTAACCTTAACTGATAAAATGATTAAGTACAGCAATCAAATGAGTTTGGGTAATGATAGCTCCCAAGCTAGTTTGTTTGGTGGCGAAGATGAAATTGAAATTACAGAGCCGCAATTGCCTCAAAAAATGGATAGCTGGGGGAAATTAGAAGAATTAGCGCGCGAAAAAGAGGTAGTGGGCTTCTTTATTTCGGGACACCCGCTCGATCCGTACAAATTAATTATTAATAATAAATGCAATGCGAATTGCGCTCAGTTAAAAGCTAATTTAGAAGCGTATAAAGGTAAAGATATAGTTTTTGGTGGCATTATAAATGGTTCAGAGCAGCGCATTAGTAAAACTGGAAATGCTTTTGGTAAATTAATTATTGAAGATTACCACGGCGCTGTAGAGTTAATGCTTTTTGGAAAGGACTTTGTTGAATATAACAAGTTTATGGTAAACTCTTTATTTGTTTTTGTAAAAGCTAAAGTACAAGAACGTTATAATCAACCTGGTAGTTTAGAAATTAAAATCCAAAAAATTGAGTTGCTCGAAAATGTGAAGGAAACCATTTTTAATAGCATGAAGTTGAAGGTGCATATTGATTCCATTAACGAGGAATTTATGGCAAATATTGAAAGTATTTTTAAATCATCTCAAGGCAAATGTTCGGTAGAGTTTTTTGTGGAAGATCCTACTGAAGGAATGAGTGTGAAATTATTTTCTAAATCTCAAAAAATTGCCATAACAGAACATTTAATTTTTGAACTAGATAAAATTGCAAGTTTAACCTACGAACTCAATTAATACCTGTTAAAGTTCTTCTATATCTTCTTCGTTAATATAATTCTGTTTTATGTTTCATTGTTGCATAAATAAAATTGCAGTTATAAAATGCCTTGTTGGTAGTAAATAAAGGAGAAGTGACCAAAAAAGACTTTCAGTTGTCCATAATTTGGAATTTCTGCACGTAAAGTTATTGTTATTATTACATTATATTTACTATTGCAGGAAAATCGTTTAAACTTATGAAAGTCTTTTTACAATTATTATTTTTGTTTATTGTTACTGTAAAAATTAATGCTCAAACAGACCATTGGGAAACTGCTGTTTATGAAAATAATACATGGAAGTATGTTGTTCCAACAGCAGAACCGGATACTAATTGGCGAAAAACAACTTTTACAGCTACTAATTGGCTAAATGGGCAAGGGGGGTTTGGTTTTGGTGATTCAGATGATAATACCACTTTTTCGCAAGCTACTTCAGTTTATATAAGAATTGTTTTTAATATTTCAGATACATCAAAAATATCTAAAGCAATTTTAAATGCAGATTATGATGATGGTTTTGTAGCCTATCTTAATAATACAGAAGTTACAAGGGCAAATATGCCCACTGCAGCTCGTCCTCCATACAACACATTTGCTTCCGGTAACCATGAGGCCGTTATGTATAGTGGAGGAAATCCGGATTATTTTAATATATCACAATCAGCACTTCATGGTATTATTAAAAATGGTACAAATGTACTAGCTATACAAATTCACAATGTAAACGCAACTTCTTCTGACCTTTCGTCTCGTTTTTGGTTAAGTTTTGGTATAAAAAATACCTCCGTTTATTTTGGCATACCTCCAGGTTGGTTTAATGGTCCTGTTGATTTTGTTTCTTCAAATCTCCCTATTATTGCCATAAACACTGGTACTCAAACCATTATCAATGGGACAAAAATTACAGCGGATATGGGGATCATCTTCAATGGACAAGGTGTGCGAAATTATGTAACTGATCCTAAAAATCATTATAATGGTAAAATTGGAATTGAAATACGAGGGCAGTCGTCGTTGAATTTTGCACAAAAACAATATAATGTTGAAACAAGAGATATTGTAGGAAATAATTTAAATGTTTCGCTATTTGGAATGAGTAAAGAAAATGATTGGGTTTTGTATGCACCATACAATGATAAAACTTTGATGCGAAATGTTATCACATATCAGCTAGCACGTGATATGGGAAGATGGGCTGCACGGACAAGGTTTTGTGAGGTAACTATTAATGGCGAGTACAAAGGGGTTTACGTGTTTATGGAAAAAATAAAACGCGATTCGGCAAGAGTTGATGTTAAAAAAATAAATAATCTTGATAATGCCGGCGACTCACTTACTGGAGGTTATATTATTAATATTGATAAAGACACTCCTACATGGTACTCTGCAGTAACTCCTAACAATGTCGCAGCTAATAAGCAAATAGGTTTTACTATTCAGTATCCTGATTTACTTGATGTAACTGTGCCACAAAAGAATTATATAAAATCTTATGTTGATAGTTTTGAAACAGCGCTTAATAGCGTAAACTTTCAAGATCCATTAACAGGTTATCGAAAGTATGCGGTAGTGAAATCATTTGTTGACTTTTTTATCATCAACGAATTTACTCGCAATGTAGATGGATATCGTTTAAGCACTTATTTGCATAAAAATAGAGTCAGTAAGGGCGGGCAGTTAAAGGCAGGGCCAGTTTGGGATTTTAATTTAGGTTTAAATAACGCAAATTATTGTGATGGTTCTGATACAACCGGTTGGGCTTATAAGTTTAATAATGTGTGTCCAACAGATAATTGGGTTGTTCCTTTTTGGTGGGATAAATTGGTAGCAGACAGTTCTTTCTCAAACAAATTATATTGTAAGTACACTGATTTAAGAACTAATTTGTTAGATACAACAGTGCTGTTTGCAAAAATAGATTCAATGGTATCTGAAGTAAATGAGGGGCAGGTAAGACACTTTGCTAAATATCCTATTTTAGGAGTTTATGTTTGGCCTAATCCTTCGCCGTATCCTCCAACTTTTAGCGCCGAAATTAGAAGTATGAAAAATTGGATCTATAAGCGCTTGATGTGGTTAGATGCAAATATGTATGGCACCGGGCCATGCAGTGTTCCAATTGTTACTGGTAATATTAAAAATATCAATAAAGAAATCAATGCATATGTGTATCCAAATCCATTTATAAATAATGTGCATCTAGAATTAGACATACCAATTGAAGGATATTACCAAATTGCACTTTATGATGCGCAAGGAAAAATGATCACACTTTTAACAAAGGATTATTTTGAAAAAGATGCCTTTGGGTTTAATTGGAATTTTAGTAAATATAATTTACAAGCGGGACTTTATTTTTTACAAGTAAAAGGAGAAAAGTCAGTTAAAAACTTTAGGATAATTAAAGGAGAGTAATTGTGAAATAAAAATGATTAGAATAAATCTAATTTATTACTCTATTCATCATTTTTGAATAATAATAAAATTTCTTCTTCATTTAATACACGATTCCAAAATCCTATATCGTCTAATTTGCCTGTGAAATAAGAATCACGTATGGGAGTATTGGTTCCATTTTCAAACATGGCTCCAAAAGTTAATGCAAGACTTGATGGAAGTATATTTTTTTGAAGTATTCTATTAGAACGTAATTTTCCGTCGATGTATATTTTTGCATTACCATTTTCAACAACACAGGTAATGTTTGTCCACGTACTATATAAATTAGCGCACGAAATGTTTGTCAAATTTTGACTACTTGGATTTTCAAAAAACAAGAATTGGTTGTCTGAACATCCTAAAGAATATTCATTAGAAGATTGATCGCCCTTCGACATAATGTAAGGCGCGCTATTGGGTTTGTAATTTAGATATACCCAAACAGAAAATGAAAAGTTATTTTTTAGTTGAAGTGTGCTATTTAGCATATCAACCGAAATATAATCGTAAATACCATTAAAACTGTATGCTTTATTTGGCTTATCAAATCTGTTAGTCGTTAATTTTGCACCATGTACTTCGCCTTCGTTACCATTCATGCTTTCGTCGTCGGCATTTCCATTAAACGACCACCAACCTATTAAACCTTTTTCGGGTACAAAGGGTGGTATGGTTTGAGAACTGACAGAAATAACGGTGCCGCAAATAATAAAAAATAGAAATAACTTCCTTTTCATTTAACTAAATTACTATTTAAAAAGGTAATTGTCAAGTACTTTACTCTTTGTTGCCTGCTGATGATGATTTTGCGTTGCATTATTTTTTAAAAAAGCCTGCAATAAAATAAGTTGCAGACTTTTTAAACTAAACACAAACAATGGTTTTTCTTAATTATTTTATAATATCTAAATTTTGATGTGGAAGTATTTAATCCTATTTTTCATTTTACTGGAAATGTTGTTTAACTAATAAAACCAATTAAGCTAAAATACTTACCACATCATTACTATCCTAAACATCAATTATGATTTAATTGTCAAAATTTATTTCATCTGTTTTTTCAGAAAATCCATGGCTGTTTTGATAAAAGTCATTAATATCACTCACAATACTCATTAGTAGCGAATTGTTATCTTTAAATGTAGGAACGCCTTTGTTAATTTCATAGGTGCTTATAAAATAGCCTTGCAAATCACTTGGTAAATCTTTCAGCAGTTCATCTCCTCCAACTTTTTCCTTAATAATGTATACTGAAAGATTTTGCTTTTTAGAAACATATAATGCAATGCCAAGTTCCAAAAAAACATTAGCAGTTAATTTAGAAATATCTACAATAACCACATTTGCAGTTTCAATGCGTTTTATAATACTATCTAGCATTGTTTTGCCTGCCGATGCACGCAATCTTTTATAAACAACATCAAATTTTACATCTATTTTTTTATTGTTTTTGTTATCAAAACGTTTTTGCAAACTAGTTGTAATAAACTTGATAGCTAATTCGGAATTTGTTGTTTTTTCTTTATTTTCTTTATTATCTTTATTTGGCCACGTATACGCAGCAGCAATTGTAAACTGACTCATTATTTTACTGTTTAATAACTTTAAATGTTTGTTTAATATTTTCGCCAATATTTATTAGATAAATGCCCTCCGATAAATTCTCTAAATCTATTACTGTATTTTCAGCATTTATCTTGCCTTCAATAACAGATTTACCAGTGTAATTGTAAACTGTAAAAACAGTTCCTGATAATTTAGCATCGGCTATTATCGTAACCTGCCTTGTTGCAGGATTGGGGTAAATAGTAATATTTTTAAATAACATTAATTCTGTAACACTAACTGGCGACAAGCTTAATGTTGCAACATCACTTGTATCGCTGCATAAGCCTGTTCCGGCAATACATCTAAATGTTTGGTTATCATTACTAATACTTATATTATTTATTGTTAATGTGGCTGTATTAACACCGCTATACTGACTTACATTATTTAAATTTTGAAAACCTAATCCAAGATTTGTTTGCCATTGTAAAACAGAACCTACAGTTGCAGTTATTGTAAATATAGCAGTTGTTCCTGCAAGCAATGTTTGATTACTTGGTTGTGATGTTATAGTTGAATTTGCCTCAACAGTAACAGTTAATGTTTGAGGAACAGATACACAGTTTTCAATTGACGAACCTGTTACCGTATATGTGCTTGTATTTATTGGGCTAACTATTGATGAACCATTTGAATATGAATAAGTCGCAGTGCCATTAGGATTAATAGTAAAACTGTTGCCAGAACAAATTGTGCCATTTGACACAGCAATTGTTGGTGTTTGATTAACAGTTACACTTACTGTTTTTGTATCACTGCAACCATCAGTTAAACCTGTAACTGTATAAATAGTGTTTGCAATTGGAGAAACAGAAATTGAGTTCGTTGTTGCGCCATTATCCCAACTGTAGTTTGTTGCACCGCTTGAAATAATAGTTGCATTTGTGCCTGAACAAATTGTAGTACTGTTTACTGCAACAGTAGGTGTTTGATTAACAGTTACACTTACTGTTTTTGTATCACTGCATGCAGCACTGTAGGTTGTAGTAACACTATAAGTAGTGTTTATATTTGGATTAATTGTTATTGATGAACTTGTAGCGCCTGTGCTCCATAAATAGTTTGTTGCGCCACTTGCAGTTAAGACAACTGGTTGACCGGAACAAATTGAAGATGAACTTGCTGCGATTGCCAACCCATTATCTGCATTGTATAATTTTTGAATTTCACAAGCAGTTAAGGCTCTATCCCAAATACCAATATCGTCGAGTTTGCCATTAAAAAATTGAGGTAATCCTGTAAGACTAGCACCAAATAAATAACTACCATTATTTATTGGTAAACTATTTGCGTTAATTTGATCAGTCAAGATACCATTAATATAAAATTTAACAATATTATTAGTATAAGTACAAACAATATTATACCAAATATTATTCTGTGTAGATTGAGTTGAAATCAATTCTTGGTAATTATTAGCTGAAATAAAACTTATGTAATCCGGAAATAAATTATACAATTGAATTTCCCAATTAGCATCAAAGGCATCAATTAAAGGATTATATTGTTGACTAACATTTGAATTAAACCATAAAGAAACTGAAAAAGAACTTTGATAATTCCTAGTTGTATATATATAATTACTAATTCCATCAAAACTATACGCCGTATTTGTGCTTCCAAATCGGTCGGTGGTTAATGCAGCACCATTAACAGTTCCATTATTGCCATTAATACTTTCATCATTAGCATTGCCATTAAATGGCCACCAACCTTCAAGGCCGCTTGTTGGAACATATGGAGGCAACGTTTACGAAATTGTATTTAAAGTGCAAATAGCAGCAAAAAAAATAAATAATTGTTTTTTCATAGTTTGTTTTTTTAAAAATTAATATCAAAACAAATTAATGAAGTTTGTACAAATAAATAGGTTTCGTATCGGTTTCAAATTGGTTTCATTTCAGTTTACAATTTGATAGCTAGATGTTTAAGAAACTTTATAGTCTGGTTATTTTATAAGAAAATTGTCGTTTGTCGATTTGATCTTTAACTCTTACAATAAATCCGGGATGGTTTTTCTCTATTTTATTAAGTAATCTGTGTCGTTTTAATTTTTTGCTATCGGGCTCTAAGTGAGATATAGCAAGCAGTTCATCAAGTTCTTCGGTACTAACATGTAATTTGCCGCAATTTAGTATAGCTTTATATAAATCACTTTTTAGTTCTTCTGTTGGTATATCATCTATTTCAAGCTTCTGAGTAGTTTCGGAGTCAACTTTTTCCTCAAGTATAGCAATGCTCTTTTTACGTTTTTTATAATAGTACGCCATTATGGGTATACTGCTAAGTATAATAAAAGCAATTAACCAGGATGTATATGATAATGATTCTCTTGGTTTTAAAATTGGTAATAGTTGCAATTGCTTAGCATTTGCGATATTCTTTTTCCAAATTTCATCTAAATTAAATGTATCAAAAATAGGTTTAGGTGGATTCTCTATAGTTTTTAAAATAAATACATTATCATTGATTGCATACAGTTGCGATGAGTGTAAAAAACCATAATTTTCATTTGTAAACAAAATATAGTTCATTTCTGAAGGTTTCATAAGTAATGATTGAGCTTCACCAAGCAATATGCAATAATCTTTAAAATAAAAAGGTGTTCCGTAAACACGATGCATTGTATCGGGTTTTGAGTAAACATCCCAAACCATTGTTTTTAAATTTAATTTATAAACGCAGGTATCAAAAATATTGGTTGTAACAGCATTACCACTTTTATAATTATTGATATTATAAATAAAATCTCCTTGTCTAAAACATAAACCATTAATAAATTTGGGTACTTTTCCAAAAGTAGGCTTGCATGACCATTCTTTAATTTTTGGATTAAAGTATTCTAAATTATTATTTGTTGTAAAAAAACCATAACCCCCCAGCGCATACAAATTATCATTATCCGAAAATAAAAATCTTCTAAAATTTCCACCATGCCAAATAGAATGATCTAGGCGTATAGCAGAGTCTCCGGAAAGTTTAAAAACATAATGAAAACCATCAGGGTTGTATAGAGTGTCCTTGCCTACAACACAAAAATTTGCCAATCCTAAATTTAGCTTAACAATAGTATTATAATCCCCATATTGAGCCTCTATAGTTTTTCGTATAGTAGTTTCTTGCTTGTCAGTTAATTTTTGTGCTTTTGTCGCGTTAATAAACCCGTTTGTAAAAAGTAAAATAATAGTACATTTTATTAAAAAGCCAGTCATATTATATTGATTAAGTATTGTAATGCTATTTATTTCAAATTATTTCTAGGGCCTTGTAATAGTTTTTAAAATTATGATTTAAAACAAATTAAATTACTTAAAAGTATCTTTTAAGATTTTTAGGTTTCATATCGGTTTCATATTGGTTTCATTTATAAAATTTAACTGATAAACAGTTACTTATAAAATTTAGTTAAAATTATTTTTTTTAGATTTAAATAGATTTCCGGCATAATTATATCTGTTTCTAAAATAAAGCCTATTAAAAAACAATTAAAGGAGCTTCTTTAAAGTATTTTAAATTAAGCACTGATTTTAAAATCTTAAATTTTTGTTTAAAGTTAATTATAGAGTTCACTCAAATTATAAATATAGTAGTAGATTCAAATAATTGAAAGTGTTTTGTTTTTTTATCTCCAATGGTTTTATAGAAAATATATAAAAAGGCTTGCCTCAAATTTTGGTAATTTTATTATACGTTTGTAATTGTGTGGTTGCTTTTGGTAAATAGCGTATCACTCATTTAAACCAGAATTAAAATAAATACAATATGAATAAAGAGTGCGAACTACGATTTTATTTTGGCATTTTACTCAATGTTAAAAGTCATTAGCTATTGTCAATTTAAATAGTAACTTCAATCATTGTAATTTTACTTTGTAAAATAATTTAAACACTTAAATTATGAACACTAAAACATTTAAAAAAGTATTAACGTTGATTGGAATTCAAGCGTTACTCTGTGGAGCATTAACTGCACAAGATGTCATGACATTTAAAAACGGAGATGTATTTAAAGTAAAGGTTGTTGAAATAACGGATTATGAAATTAAATACAAGAATTTTGATAATTTAGAAGGCCCTTTGCGCTCAGTAGATAGAGCTACAGTTTTTGTAATTAATTATGAAAACGGCACCAAAACTTTGTTTAATGAGCCTGTAATCGCTAAAACAGCAAAGGCAAACCCGAGTGGTATTCAGTTTGATAATGATTCATCAGACTTTGCCACTATAAAAGCAAAAAGATTTGGAGGACCACG
>JBIKOX010000115.1:0-9680 GCA_044357775.1 Bacteroidia bacterium
TAACTTATATATCCGATGGTACTTCTGCTGATTATTTATCAAAAAGAGGTAAGAATCCCCTAATTACACAGTTTGGCTGGCAATTTGAACAACGCATATTTACAGTTGAGGGTGGAACTTCTGGATTAGTTGAATTTATCCCATTAATTGGAGGTGTTGAGCAAGGTTTGTTTATACCAAGTGCAAGTTTATTGATTGGTATACGTGGCGGCGCTCAGCGCTCTTTTGAATTTGCGATGGGGCCAAATTTTGCTGTTGCTCCAAACTACAAAGGAAATGCAGTTGGTCAGGTAAGTTTAGTTATGGCAGTTGGAACAAATTTTAAAAGTGGAAATATTAATTTCCCAGTAAATATTGCTTTTATTCCTTCCGTTGGAAGTAAGCATGAAGTTGAAACATATCAAGGTTCTAATGTATATGAAAACAAAACATTTCAAACTGGTTGGAGACTGTCTTTATCTGTTGGGTTTAACTCAAGAAAGAAGTAAATTTATTATTACAATTTTATATTCTCATGAAACAATTTAAGCTATTAGCATTATTATTTATTTCTGTAGTATTTGCGAAATGTACAATGCAAAAAAGAGTTTACAATTCAGGATACCATGTTAATTGGCATAAAAAACTGACTGATTGTAAAGTAGCTGATAATGCTGTAAAGATTAAACAAACCGAAGAACCGAGTATACCAAGAGAAAATATAAAAACAGAGGACATTGTTTTGGCAAGTGCAGAAAAGGATTTTATTTTTGAATTAGTAAAAGCACGAAAAACAGAAAAAGTGCTGCCAAATGATAGTTGTGGTGATGAAGTAATCATGAAAAATGGCGAAGTAATTACCGTTAAAGTGGTTGAAATTAATCAGCGTGCTATAAAATACAAGGCGTGTAATAATTTAAACGGACCGTTAATTGTTATTGTGAAGGATAATGTGTTTATGATACGTTATGCAAATGGCAGTAAAGAAGTAATGAGCACTGCACCTGCAATGGAAACGCCAAAAGAAAAAGAGACTGCCAAAAATAATTTGAACAAAGAATGGAATTGGTGTGCTGTGGCTAGTTTAATTTGTTTGGCATTGTTTTTCTTATTCTTTACACTTATTGCCTCAGCAATTTTAGCTGTTATTGCTCAAAGTCAAATTAATAAAAATCCAGATAAGTACAAGGGAAAATGGATGCGCTATCCTGGTTTAGTAATTGCAGGAATTATAGTAATTGCACTTATTATTTTAATTATTGCAATCCTTGTTTTATTAGCTACTATCTAGATTGATTTAAAAATTTAGGCTTAAATAATTAGTGTACTAACCCACTTTCGTTAATAAGTTTGCTTTTATTATAAAACAAACAGCCGCATTATAAATATATTTAATCTGTCACAACTGATTTATTATATTTTCCTATGAGCGATATTCAACATTTTTTTACACCAATTGATTTTCAAACCGATTCTTATTCGGAGAACCAATTAGGAAAAGCAGTATCTGTATATACTGTTCATTCGGAATTTCCTGATTTAACAGATATTGATATGGCTATTATTGGTGTATGCGAAGATAGAAGGGCCTTTAATAATGTTGGTTGCTCATTTGCACCAGATAAAGTAAGAGATTATTTTTATTCCTTATATCCAGGTACTTTCAGGCCACGCATCGTTGATTTAGGTAATATTACTGCAGGCCACGAAATTGAAGATACCTACTATGCAGTGAAATCAAGCATAGATTTTTTGATTAGAAATAATGTGATTCCCATTATTATTGGCGGAAGCCAAGATTTAACCTATGCACAGTTTTTAGGTTACGAAAAATTAGAGCAAACCATTAATGTAGTGGCAATTGATTCTAAATTTGATTTAGGTAATCCAGATGAAGATACAACCAACACTGCCTACTTAGGAAAAATTATTTTACACCAGCCCAATTTTTTATTCAATTACAGTAATATTGGTTATCAAACTTATTTAGTTGATCATACAAGTTTAAGTATGATGAATCGCTTATATTTTGATACTTATCGTTTAGGGCAAGTGCGCGATGCCATCGAAGAATCTGAACCAATTATACGCCATGCTGATATGTTGAGTTTTGACATCACCGCAATTAAACACTCCGATGCGCCTGCAAATCCTAATGCTTCGCCAAACGGATTTTATTCGGAAGAAGCTTGCCAAATGATGCGTTATGCCGGAATGAATGATAAGTTATCATCTGTTGGTATTTATGAAATTAATCCGGAATACGATACGCATGGTAAAACGTCTAATTTGGCAGCGCAAATGATTTGGTGTTTTATGGATGGTTTTTATAATCGCAAAAGTGATTATCCATCCCGCACGAGTGCTGATTATATTAAGTTTCATGTTGTGCTTCAAGAAGAAAAATATGAAATAAATTTTTATAAGAGTAAAAAAAGTGACCGTTGGTGGATGGAAGTTCCTTACCCTCCAACAAAAGGATTAAAATTTGAAAGACATACGTTACTTCCTTGTTCTTATAAGGATTATGAAATGGCTGTTAATAATGAAATTCCTGATCGCTGGTGGCAAACCTATCAAAAACTGGCATAATTCTTTCTCGGGCTTGGCGGAGTTGAAGGTCAGACACCTGTCAGGTTTTATATGCGGTTTGCTAAAAACCTGACAGGTGTAATGTACTAAAACAAAAAAATTGCAAGGTTTTTATTTTAGTAACTTCATCGCGAAGTATAAGGCTGAGCCCTGCGGCTGGCTCAGGATAAACTCCGTTGAAGCCTTATTTATAAACTTTTAAGCCCTTTTTAAACATTAAAATGGACTTTTTGTTTCTCTTTATTAAACGTACTTTTGCGTTTGAAAAACGACACACATGAATGTTCAATCACTTTTAAAACGTGCCCTCAATTTAGAGTTTTTATCTATTGAGGAAGGCGTTTTTTTATATGAACAAGCAACAACGGCAGAGTTGATGTTTGTTGCTAACGATATAAGAAATATAAAAAAAAATAATTCTAATAACGTAACTTGGATTATAGATAGAAATGTAAATACAACAAATGTATGTATAGCTAATTGCAAATTTTGTAATTTTTATCGTATTCCAGGCCATGCCGAATCTTACATTACAAGTATTGAAACCTACAAGAAAAAAATTGAAGAAACTTTTAAATATGGTGGTGAGCAATTATTGTTGCAAGGCGGACATCATCCAGATTTAGGATTAAGTTATTACGTTAATTTATTTAAGGAGTTAAAAGCATTATATCCTAATTTAAAATTGCATGCTTTAGGGCCACCAGAAATAGCACATATTACAAAGCTTGAAAAATCTATTCACTTGGAAGTGTTAAAAGCATTAGTGGATGCAGGTATGGATAGTTTGCCTGGAGCGGGAGCAGAAATTTTAAATGATAGAGTACGTCGTTTAATTTCTAAAGGCAAATGCACAGGTCGCGAATGGTTAGATGTGATGCGTGCTTCTCACCAGTTGGATATTACAACATCAGCAACTATGATGTTTGGACATGTTGAAACTATTTACGAGCGCTTTGAACATTTAGTTTGGTTAAGAGAAGTACAAGCTGAAAAACCGAAAGATGCTAAAGGCTTTTTAGCATTTATTCCTTGGCCTTTTCAAGATGATGGTACATTATTAAAACGAGTAAAGGGCATTACGAATACTGTAAGCGCGGATGAATATATTCGTATGTTAGCCTTAAGCCGAATTATGTTACCAAATATCGAAAACATTCAAGCGTCTTGGTTAACAGTTGGTAAACAAACCGCACAAATATGTTTGCATGGTGGCGCCAATGATTTTGGTAGTATTATGATTGAAGAAAACGTGGTGAGTGTTGCAGGAGCGCCACATCGGTTTACTTATAAAACAATTCAAGACGCAATTAAAGAGGCAGGTTTTGAGCCACAGTTAAGAAATCAGCAATATGGTTTTAGAGAAGTGCCTGAGGAAATTGAAGAACAAATTATTAATTATTAATAACTATTTCAATGAACGTTATTATAACAGGAGCAAGTAGAGGAATTGGTTTTGAAACCACACAGTTATTTTTAAAAAATAATCATCAGGTTTTTTGTCTAACCAGAAATACGGAATCTTTAGAGAATTTAAATAGCCCTAATTTGCATATTATTTCAACAGATTTAACCTCTACCGAAAGTATAGATCATGCTGTAAATGTTATAGAATCTAAAGTAAATTGTATAGATGTAGTTATTAATAATGCAGGAAGTATTGTAAATAAACCTTTCGAAAAAATTGATTATCAGGAATTAGAAATTGTATATCGAGTAAATGTTTTTGCTCCGTTTTATTTAACGCAGCAATTATTGCATTTATTAGGTCGACATTCAAAAGCACATGTTGTAAATATCAGCAGTATGGGTGGTTTTCAAGGTAGTGCAAAATTTACGGGATTATCTTCTTATAGTTCGTCTAAAGCTGCTATTGCAGGTTTAACAGAATGTTTAGCGGAGGAATTTAAAGAAAAAAATATTTCTGTAAATTGTTTAGCACTTGGGGCTGTTCAAACTGAAATGTTAGAGGAAGCTTTTCCAGGTTATCAAGCTCCTTTAAAGCCAAATCAAATGGCAGATTATATTTATGATTTTGCAATAAAAGGTCATTTGTATTATAACGGAAAAATATTGCCCGTATCATCAAGCACACCTTAATATTTTTTTATGAAGAAAATTAGTATTTGTTTTTTATTGCTATTTAGTTTTTCTTTATTTTCTCAAGTAAAGAAATCAAAAATTAAATTAGTTCAATACTTGCCTTATTGCGGCGGAGCTAAGCCAAATAAAGATTTAAAAAACACCCCCAATAAATCTGTTGCTTATGCAAATAAAAAATTAATTTTTATTTCTGATAAACAAATTATTGATACTCTCATAACAGACAAAAATGGTTATTTGAAGTATAATTTATCCTATGGTACTTATTATTTTTATGAACCCTGGAAGTTTTACAAACTGATACCCAAAGGATTCCAAGAAAATAATATTAATATGGATTGTTTAAAAGAAGAATGGGTAAAGGAAGATTTAAAAATCACCGTTTCAAAAAAGACAGTAAGTGTTTCTAATAGTTTACTATATCCAAAATGTGCATACCAATTTCCTTGTTTAATAAAAAAACACCTTCCTAATTAAGAATGAGATCTCTTTTTGTTTTATTTATTTTTATTTTTTATCAAACCTCTTTTTCTCAAGATTTAACGCAAACCATCAGAGGAACGGTTATAGATAAACAAACTCAAAGTCCTTTGCCTGGAGCTGTTATCAGTATATTAAATACAGATCCCCTAAAAGCAACAACAACCGATGAAAATGGAAAATTTCGATTTGATGATGTTTTGCTTGGAAGGAAACAACTCAAAATTTCATTGATATCTTATAAAGAAAAATCACAGACCGTTGTGCTTACTACAGGAAAGGAAACGGTTTTAAATATTGAATTAGAGGAGAGTGCTCTACAAGGACAAGAAGTAGTAATTACTGCAGAATTTGATAAAACAAAGTCAAATAACAAAATGGCAACGGTTAGCTCGCGTGTTTTTAGTACAGAGGAAGCTTCGCGATATGCCGGTAGTAGAGGAGATCCTGCTCGTATGGCTGCAAATTTTGCTGGAGTAAGTGGAGCTAATGATAGTAGAAATGACATCATTGTTCGTGGAAATTCTCCCTTGGGAGTTTTATGGCGCTTAAATGGTTTAGATATTCCAAACCCAAATCACTTTGGTAGTATGGGTTCTTCTGGTGGACCAATAAGTATTTTAAATAATAACACGTTAGACAATTCTGATTTTATGACTGGAGCTTTTGCAGCAGATTATGGTAATGCAACGGCTGGTGTTTTCGACTTAAAAATGCGTTCTGGTAATAATGAGAAATATGAATTTTTAGGAATGGTTGGTTTTAATGGATTTGAATTAGGCGCAGAAGGACCATTTAACAAAAAGAAAAAGAATGGTTCTTTTATGATTAACTATCGGTATTCAACCTTATCTGTTTTTAAAAAAATAGGTTTAGATTTTGGAACCGGTAGCGCCGTACCGCAATATCAAGATATCACTTTTAAATTTGATTTACCTACAAAAAAAGCTGGCAAGTTTTCTGTTTGGGGTATTGGAGGCTTAAGTTATGCTGAGTTGCTTCAAAGTCAGCAATCAAAAGAAAATAATTTATACGGATATAGCGGCAGAGATTTGTTGTTTAAATCTAATGTTGGAGCAGCGGGTGTATCACATACCTATTTGCTGAATCAAAGTTCATACATAAAAACAAATGTTGGAGTATCAGGTCAATATAATTTAATTAAAGCAGATCGTATAGATACAAATACAAAACCTGTAACAGTTAGACCAGAATATAGAAACATATCCTTCACAACAAAATATTCTTTCAATACAACTTATAATAAAAAATTTAATTCACGTAATTTTTTAAATGCCGGAGTTTATGCTGATTTGTATAATACAACTTTTGTAGATAGCATCGATACTTATGGTACTGGCTTTGTAACTTTAAGAAAGTATAATGGTCAAACATCATTTGCAAGAGGTTTTATTCAGTGGAAACATCATTTTAATGAGAGGTTTTATTTTAATTTAGGATTTACTTATCAGTATTTATTTTTGAACAATGCGCAATCACCAGAGCCTAGATTAGGTTTAAAATATGAAATTAATAAAAAACAATCTTTAAGTTTTGGGGCAGGATTGCACAGTCAGTTGCAACCATTATATGTATATTTTGCAACAGCTAATTTAGGGAACGGAAAAGTTAAAGAAACGAATAGAAATCTAGATTTTACAAAGGCTGCTCATGCAGTATTGGCTTATGATCTTAATTTATTTAATAGTGTGCGCATTAAAACAGAAGTGTATTATCAATACTTGTATAGTATTCCTGTAAAATCAAGAAGAGATTATTTTAGTTCTATTAATTTAGGTGCTGATTTTGAAAGCCCCAATATTGATAGCTTAGTTAATAACGGTACTGGACAAAATTATGGATTTGAATTAACGCTGGAAAAGTTTTATAGTAAGGGGTATTATTTTTTAGTGACCGCTTCAATTTTTGAAAGCAACTACAAAGGAAGCGATGAAATAGAAAGAAATACGGCTTTTAATGGCAATTATGTGGTGAATGCATTAGCAGGAAAAGAATTTAAAATTAAAGAAAAACATATTTTAGCAATCGATGTAAAATTAACTTATGCGGGGGGTAAACGCTATGTTCCTATCGACATTGAAAAATCAGTACTTTATCAAAGAGAGGTTAGAGATGGCTCGGTTGCTTATGAGCCACAATTTGACCCTTATTTTAGAATAGATGTAAAGCCATCTTATAAATTAAACACAAAGCGCTTTACACATGAGTTGAGTATTGATATTCAAAACGTAACTAAACATAATAATATATTTCAACAACAATTCGATTTAAATACGCAATCAATAAAAACAGATTATCAGCTTAAGTTTTTTGTTATTCCTCAATACCGATTAACTTTTTAATAAAACGGAGGCAGTTATTTTTTATTCAAAAAAAATTCAAATTTCCGGTAACTATTCCTGTTTTTAATTGTTAGGTTTACATAGTCAATTGATTTAATTTAAAAAACTCATAATAATGGTACAAATTAGCACAGATAACGATTTTGAAAGTTTATTAAAAAGTAATAGTAATGTTGTTGTAAAATATTACGCCGATTGGTGCGGCTCTTGCAAATTATTTGCACCTAAATTTAAGCGTCATTCTAACGATGAGCAAAATGCAGATATTTTATTTTTAGAAGTAAATGCTGAGGAAAATGAAAATGCGCGTAAAATGGGTGGTGTTGATAATTTACCCTTTTTAGCTAGTTTTAAAAATGGTGCTTTATTGGAAGGCACAGCAACAAGTAAAGAAGAGTATTTACAAAAAATGATTGATGATTTAAGAAAATAAAGCGATGCAAATTCCAATAATAAAAAAATTAGTAGAGGCCTATTCTTTAATTCAATTGAAAGATGCAGAGGATGCTATGATGGATGAACAAAAACCTGCCATTGAAGTAGAAGGGAAAGATGAAGGAGAATGCTTAACGCATGTGCTTGCTTCTATCTATATCAAAGAAAAAATGGAACAGGGCACTGCTTTTAACCAAGCCCTAAGAGATTTTAGTCAAAGAGTAAGAAATAGTATTAGTTAACTATTACTTTTACTTTTTGTAAATCTAAATCGGTACCTTTTAAAATGAGATCTTTTGTGTAATTTGTTGGAAAATCCGGCATCAATCCCCTTCCTTTATTTTCTACGTTTACCTTATAATAAAGGTGATACATTGGTATAAAAACTCTTATTTTAGAATTTGGTAAAGTAATATGACCACTCAAAACGGCATTACTTCCTGCAATATTTCCACCCGTTTCTTCACCAATAATGGTGGCATTTGATTTATACTTTAAATAGGTAGCTACCACACTGCTCATCGAAAATGACTTACCATTTATAAGCACGTAAACTTGTCCTTTAAAAGCATTTCTTTTTTTAGGAAACGTTACAAAATAATGTCTTAATCTTCCATTTACAATCCATTTGGGCATAAGCGTAAAAAATATAAAAGGTGTAATACGAGATGGTAATCCCATTTTATATGTTGGATTCAGTGCCATTAAGTTTGCTTTTCTATCAAATGGCAATGTCAATCTTTCGTCTATCAAGTAGGATAATAAATTTAGTCCGTCATTAATTTGCCCCCCTCCATTATCTCTTAAATCAATCACTAAATTTTCAATTTTTTTACGTTTAATATCCTTAAATGTTTTTCTAACAAACGAATACCAATGCCATCCTTTAAATTTATTTATATCAATCACTGCAATTGGTTTATCATCTTGCATAATAGAGTAAGTGCAGGTTTTTGTTTTTCGAATATAATTTATGGAATCTTTTTTGGGAAGTAAGAGTGTATCATACGAAGAGGAAATGGCAGCAAGATTATAATTTGTGATGGAATTATCTTGATGTTTTATTTTTACAACATATTTCAGTTTAAAACCATAGCAAAACGAATAGTAATATTTAAACCAATCGTAATTAACACCTTGTTTTTTGTACGTAGTATTAAATCCATCAGATGTATAAACTGAATAAATGGTATTTAAAATTTGTTTGGAAGTATGGTTGTTGATGCTTAAAATTTCATCGCCAGGCTTAATGGTTGAATCATTACTGAGATTATTAAAAATAAATAGTTGGTTCGAATCATTTACAAAAACATTAACAGGAAGAATAGGTCGGTTTGTTTTTTTGATGGCATTAGTATATTTTTTTGATGCTGCAACATCCGAGTGGCCACAACCAATTTTAGCGATAATTTGTTTTACATAAAATCGAAGTTGCATTTCGGTTAAGGGCGAATCAATTTTTTCCTTTTGATTTAAAACAAAAGCATGCAAGCTATCTTTACTAATATATCTAAAAGGATCGGGATGAAATTTGATAAGGTATTTTTCAGTATAATCAATATCTTTTAATACCTCTTTTACAGAATATTTTTTCTTGATATCAAATTCCTTTTTTTGAGAAAAACTACTCAAGCAAATTATAAAGCATAATATACTTAAGTAGCTCTTCATTAATCTTTCACTAAAACGCCCATGCGTTTTCCTAATCCGCTCATGTATTCTCTTAAT
>JBIKOX010000175.1:0-6201 GCA_044357775.1 Bacteroidia bacterium
CAAGAAATTAGAGATGTGTCAGCTCATGAATTTTTTCATATTGTAACACCATTAAGTATTCACTCTAAAGAAATTGGTGAATTTGATTTTAATAATCCTATCATGAGTAAGCATTTATGGTTATACGAAGGTTTAACCGAATATGCAGCACATCATATGCAAGTAAAAAGCGGACTCATTGAATATGATACATTTTTTAATGTACTGGTAAATAAAATGCAAAATGCTCGTGAAAATTATAACGATACTGTTCCATTTACCATTATGAGCAAATACGCATTAGATAAATACAAAAAAGAATATACTAATGTTTACGAAAAAGGTGCGCTTATTGGCATGTGTTTAGATGTGATGTTACGTTATTACAGCGCAGGGAAATATGGAACACAGGACCTTATGAAAGATTTAGCAAAACAATACGGAAAAACAAAATCTTTTAACGACGATGATTTATTTAATGATATAGAAAAATTAACTTACAAAGAAATTCGTAACTTTTTAGATAACCATGTTGCTGGTTCAAAGCCATTACCATATAAAGATATATTTACCATGGTTGGCTTAAATTATATTGATAAAAAAATTGAAGAAAAAATTACTTTAGGTGGTATTTCAGTTGGATATAACCCAAAAACCAATCATTTAGTAGTTGTAAATACATCTAAATTAGATGGTTTTGGTAAAAAATTAAAATTTAAAGAAGAGGATGAAATTTTAACTTTTAATAATAGAAAACTAACATTAGATAATATGAAAGAAATTCTAGGGGGATTTATTCAAACCGCTAAAGTAGGAGATAAATTAGTAATTGAAGTTTTACGACTCGACAAAAAAGGTAAAGAAGGCATTAAAACATTAAAAGCAAAAGTAAAACTCGTTAAAGTTACCGAAACTGATATTATTGATATTGATTCAAATGCAACTGAACAACAATTATTAGCCAGAAAAATGTGGCTAGGTATTAATTAATAATGCAAAAAAAACAAAACATATATTGGACTTGTCAATTTATTGGTTGGACATTTTTTGCGGCTCTAAACCTCTTTTTTTTTAAACTCAGTTATAGTGCAAATTTAAAAGACATCATCAATTATTTAATATGGCTTCCTGTTGGAATTACCATCACTCATTTTTACCGTTACCTTATTTTAAAATTTAATGTCCTTAGACTAACTATTTTTTCTCAAATTCCTATTGTTTTAATTTCGGGTTTTATAAATGCCATTTTGTTTTTTGCTTTAACCTTTGGTTTGGGCAAAGTATTTGGAATAATTACTTATAAAATTGATTTAGTGTCGGCCACATCAAACATTTTAAGTTTAACCGTTATTTTTGTTTTTTGGTCGCTTATATATTTTGGATTTCATTTTTTTGATAACTATAAAAAAACAGAAATTCAAAATCTTCGTTTAGAAGCTAATTCGAAAGAAGTAGAACTTAATAAATTAAAATCACAACTAAATCCGCATTTCATGTTTAATAGCATGAATAGTATCAGGGCATTGGTTGACGAAGATCCTAAAAAAGCAAAAGTAGCCATAACACAATTATCAAATATTTTGCGAAATACGTTGATGATGCACAAAAATAAATTAATGACATTAGAAGAAGAATTAGTGCTTGTAAAGGATTATTTAGAGTTAGAATTAATTAGATTTGAGGAGCGTTTGAATTTTAGTTTTGATATTGACCCCAATACACTTTTATTAAATGTACCTCCAATGATGATTCAAACTTTAGTTGAAAATGCTATTAAGCATGGCATCAGTAAATATGATGACGGAGGAAATATTTCGATTATTACTAAAAAAGAAGCTGAAAATTTTATCATTGAAATTATTAATACAGGGCAATTAAAAGAAAACCATCAGTCAGATTCAGGATTTGGAATTGCAAATACAACCAATCGATTAGAATTATTATTTGGAAAGAAAGCTACTTTTACTATAAAAAATTTGGACAACAAACACGTCATAAGTTTGATAACAATAAAAATAAATTAAATTTAAAAAATTAATATGAAAGCAATTATAATAGATGACGAACGTTTAGCAAGACAAGAATTAAGAAACCTGCTTGCCGCTCATAAAGAAATTGAAGTAATTGCAGAATGTAATAATGCACAATCTGCTAAAGAAAAAATAGCCGAATTGAATCCAGATGTTATTTTTTTAGATATTCAAATGCCCGGCAAAACAGGGCTCGAATTAATTGAAGAAGTTTCTGCCCTGCCTGATGTAGTATTTGTTACAGCATACGATGAATACGCCATTAAAGCATTTGAAGTTAATGCGTATGATTATTTATTAAAACCAGTTTCACCCTTGCGTTTAGCGGAAACCATTAAAAAACTTACTCTTAAAGAAACTGCCGAGAAAAAAGAAAATACCACTCCCTTAAAAGAAAATGATCAAGTTTTTATAAAAGATGGTGAAAAAACGTGGTTTGTTAGATTAACAAACATTCGCTTATTTGAAAGTGAAGGAAATTACGTGCGCGTTTACTTTGATAATTTTAAACCATTAATTTTAAGAAGTTTAAATAGCTTAGAAGAACGCTTAGATGAAAAAACTTTTTTTAGAGCAAGCAGAAAACATATCATCAACTTAAGTTGGGTAGAAGGCATTGAAACTTGGTTTAACGGTGGTTTAATGGTTAAATTAAAAGGTGGTCAAGAAATTGAAATATCTCGCCGCCAAGCCGTTAAATTAAAAGATATGATGAGTCTTTAATTAAATTGCAGATTTAATAATTACAAAATAGAGTTTGGAAAATAGTACATGTAATAATTTTACAAACACAGATGCGTATATTTGTAAACCTAAAAAGAACTAAACAAAAATGATACATAAAGAAGATTTTAATATAGATGATTTGCCTGAAGATTTAAAAGGTGACATAGTTCCAGAAATAGACCCTACAAAATTATTTGATGAAAAAGAATATGCTACTATTATTATTGGTAGCGAAGGGATGAGTAAAAAAGATATTAGTAACGCAGATTTTGTAACTGCTTTAGTTAGCAGCAAATCTTCGCGCGAAGAAAAAGATGCTGCTTTGATTGCATTAAAAGAAAATAACGCTCAATCCTTTATATTAAATGCCATTGCAAAAACTAAAAATCTTGAGCAAAAATCCCTATTAATTGCTGCATGCTGGGAAACAGGTTTGGATTTTAGTAAAGAATATGCGGTATTTATCGATTTGATTTGTCATGATAATTTCATTGTATCTTTTGAAGCACTTACCGTTATAAAAGAAATGGATGCATCTGTAGATAAATTAACGTTAGAAGCCTCTATAAAAAAATTACAAAAAGTAAAAGATGCCAATGTAAATGTTGCAGATGCCATTACGTTCATAGAACAAAAATTAAACGCGGAGTAATTGAAAACAACTATACTACATTTATTATTTATTGGTTTTATTTTCGTTTATGGTTCTTCTTTTGCACAAGAACAGGAAGAAGTAAAAATAATTAAAATCAAAAAAGAAAAACTTTTTGTAAAAGCGGCTTTTGATGATACAGAATTTAAAGTAATTGCTTTTGATAGATATGGTAATCCGCATGAACAAGCCATTAAATCATTTACCATACTTTATAACGAAAAAAAAACTAATTACGAGGCGGCAGTGATTGGAAACACATTCCCTAAAAAAACAATTAACTTTTTGACAAAGAAAAAAAAGCTAGCAACTAAAATATGTTTAACTAAATTAAAAGCTGAAGATAAAGATGGGCACATAGAAGATTTACCTGACTTGTGCGATATTGTTATTTTCCCTGATTGCAAAAAAGTAAACAAAAACAGGTAAAATCCTCTTCACTTTTATACCCAAAAAAAATGTACTGGTCAGCTTAAATATAAAATTGAGCCTTTACAATTTTAGTTAATTTAATTAATAGCCGCCTCTTTGCGCTGTATCGATAATTCAAGCATAAAGATTTGTTTCCCATATGTTTCCCAAAAAACTAAAAAATCTCTGCTAATACTTGATTAACAGAGACTTAAAGCGTTTTTGTGTAGCCCGTACGGGAATCGAACCCGTGTTTCGTCCGTGAAAGGGACGCGTCCTAACCCCTAGACGAACGGGCCATTAAATTAATGGAGTGCAAATTTACTACAATTTTCCTATTTGCAAAAAAAAAATACCAAAATCATGAAAATCTTTTAGCTCGATAAGTTTCAATCGGCTTTATTACAAATTTTTGTAATAATAATGCAAATAGCAAAGATACTATTACAGTTGTGTATCCATATAGATACATTAGGTGGCGATTTTCAAAAAAATAAGCTCTACAAACACTTACAACAATGTGATGGCCTATATATATAGAAAAAGATAATTCACCTATTAAACGATCCATCTTGCTGTTTTTAAAGGAATAAAACATAAACGGCAATGAAATGAAAACCAAGGCATAAAATAAACTATTTTTTAATTTTTCTTGCACAGAGATTTCCTCAATAAAAAAAACTCCTAAAACGCACATTATTAGCAATAAATAGCCAATGTATGTGGAGACATCTTTTTTTTGAATCCATTCATAAATAAAATAGGATATACTTCCAATCATGAAAAACGCAAATTCAAAAGGAAAAAATCGATAGGTCCAAGGATCATAACTAAGATAATGGTAATAGCTAAAATACCATTTAATAGCTAAACCAAATACGACTAATGAAATTTGCCATTTTATATGTTTAGTCACTAAAAACGGTGCTAGTATATAAAACATAAATTCTATGCTGATTGACCAAGCTTGCGGCACTAATAAATACTGAAAACCATTATGTTTATAGGAAAGTGGATTGACTGTAGTTAGTAATTCGCAATTTTCATCTAACCGAGTAAAATAAAAGATATCCTGTCCGATAACAATTACATTTTCAATTATAAAATATAAAACTGTTATCCCCGATAAGCAATTGTAATTATTTATATAGCGCCACAGATAGTAAGGATGATTAAATGTAAAATATCCCGCAACAGAAATTAAAAGTGCTGCGCATAAAACAATCCAATAGACAGGAAATATCCTGTAAAAACGACTTAAAATAAACTTTTTATAACTTCCTACTCCGTTATATTTTTCGTTCAAAATAAGCGCCATATAGAAACCTGAAATTATATAAAAAGATTCTACAGCAATTTGGCCTCCACACATTCTTAAATTAAATATTTTATAAGAATGGTAAACAACTATAGCAATAGCTAATATGGTTCTTAAAATGCCCAACTATTTTCTAATATTTGATTTATAACTTAAATGGATATTTGAATTTTTTTTAGAACGTGTAATTACTTTCAGCAAACACTGGTTAAATAAAACAACGAAAAACGAGGCTAATTTATTTAAAGCTCTTCCATCCAAAAAATAATTATTCTACTGAATTCATGACATTTTTAGCATCATCCACTACTTTTTTTTGAGCTTCAATTTCAGCTTTTTTCTTTACTTGCTCTGCTTCATTTTTAGTGATGTCATCCTCAGCCTTTTTGATTTTAGCTTTATAATTTTCTATATCAGATTTATAATCTTTATTGTCTTTTTCTAAGTCTTTTTGATTTTCTAATAATTTACTATAAATTTTTTCCAAATCTTTTAATTTATCTGCCATCGATTCCTTTGTGGTTTTAATTGCAAATTCCTTAATAAGCTTCTCGGCACTATGGTGTTTATCTTTTTCTGACCCTGTTAAATACGTGCCGCCTAAATCAAAAGCCACATGCATGACCACTTTTTTAGCCTTAGCATCCTCTTCAAAAGCAGTATAAATATCAACCGGATTATTTCCCCAATCTTTAATAACAATATTATCTCCAAAAATTTCACCTTTTTCACTTCGCACTTTCTCATTCTTAAAGTCTTTTAAAAAACTCTTCCATTTACTTTCTACATCATCTTTTGAAATTTCATACAAAGTTGTTGTATAAGCATTATGGCTACCTGAGGAAAAATTCTCCGAACCATCTTTCACTAAAATTTTTTGAGCGTTCACCGAAGTAAAAAATGAAATAACGCAACACGTGTAAATAATTTTATTCATGCTAATTGTTCTTAATTGATTTTACTAATTTATAATTTTAATCAACATCTGTTACACCGCCCGAAATAATAAACTTCATAGCGTCTCCTCCATCTATTTTTAATGCAGTAATTTGTTCTTTAGGAACAATAACTAATCTGCCAGAAAA
>JBIKOX010000062.1:0-13918 GCA_044357775.1 Bacteroidia bacterium
GCATTTATCTTTTATATCCCATTCATTTAGGTCATCTTGAGTTATAAATCCAAGTTCTTGAATATTTGCTTGAGGATTTGTTAATACTAATACAGGTTTCGTAAATCGTTTTTTATTTCCCATAAAGGCATTCATAAAATCTTTTATTGGCGAATATATATGACGAATTATTGGAGCGTGTTCTAACTTTTCTTCTAAAAAAGTAAAAAGTTTTTTAAAAATAAAGGACGATCCTAATAAACCTATAATGGTTATAATAATCAATAATGCTAAGAAGGAAATAATTGTATCAAGAAAAGCGTTTCCTGTTAATCCAACAAATGAAAATATTCCTTCAAAAAACTGAAATAACTTAATAAATACAATAACCGTAATTCCTAGGGGTATAAATAATACTAAACCTTGTAAAAAATATTTTAAAATATTACTCATACGTTAAACCCAATTAATTCCTTTTTTAAGTTTGTTAAGCGTGTTTTGTTCTTCTGATCCCTCTGTAGTTTTAAAATCGTAAAGCCAACTTGCATTAGTTGGTAAGCTCATCAAAATAGATTCAATCCGCCCATTTGTTTCTAAACCAAATTTTGTTCCTTTATCGTAAACCAAATTAAACTCAACATACCTTCCGCGACGTAACAGCTGCCATTGCTTTTGTTCAGGCGTAAATAATTTTGATTTATTTTTGTTCATCAATGTTGTATAAGTAGATGCAAATGTTTCTCCAACATCCTGCCAAAATGCAAAATTTTGTGCAAAATTAAGTTCTTCATTTTCATTCAATCGATCAAAAAATATACCTCCTATTCCTCTAGTTTCATGGCGATGATTTATGTAAAAATAGTCATCAGCCCAGTTTTTAAATTTAGGATAATATGAATGATGGTGTTTATCGCAAACTGCTTTTAGTTGCTCATGAAAAAACCTTGCATCTTCATCAACAATATAATGCGGCGTTAAATCTATACCACCTCCCAACCATTTTGTGCCATTACTCATTTCAAAATACCTTATATTCATATGAATAATTGGGACCAAGGGACTTTGAGGATGAATAACAATTGAAATACCAGTTGCAAAAAAAAGCCCCTCCTCAATGCTCCCCAAAGAGGAGGACGTTATACTATGTTCATGTTCTTTCAATAAAAAAGCTGGAATTTTACCACTTACTGCAGAAAACATAACTCCCCCTTTTTCAATGACGTTTCCATTTTCAAGAACTCTTGAACGACCGCCACCGCCTTCCGTGCGAGTCCAGTTTTCTTCTTTAAATTTTGCTAAACCATCTTCTAATTCTAGCGCTTTGCAAATATTATCTTGTAAGGATTTTAGCCAGTCAGTTATATTTTCTTTATTTATTTCCATCCCAATTTTTGCAATTTATAATTAGAATATTTAAAGATATAAACTGCCCGATTTTCAAAACCTGTTTCATTATCTGGTCTAACAAATTTAAATCTTGTAGAAACACCATCTTTAGGATATTTTTCTAGATTTAGAAAAAAATCGGGTCCCTGATTTTTTAAATTTGAAAGATAGTACATTGCAATGTCAAATCCTTGAAAGAAATAGTCAGAAGGATCTGCTGTGTATACTTCTTGATATTGGTAAGTTAATTGACGAATATCTAAATTATCAATAGCAGAAACATTATTGAATCCAACTAAAGCTATATCTTTTTTATCTGAAAATGCATATAACTGAGTAATGAAATCTTGCAAAAAAACTTGGTTATTGGTTAAAAGTATAATCACATTTTTTTTTCCACTAACATAGGCGTTTTTTACACCAGAAATTCCTTTAACTTCTGTAATACTGTCTTTTGCGCTTTTACCATGCGTTAACAAAGAACTATTGTATCTACTTTTAAATGCATTAACGTAAGATTGGTCTTTTTTTGTTGCGCTAACAATTATACTATTAGACGATGCTAATAATGAGTCAATGCAATAATCTGCTAAACTTTCAATTAAAGTATATTGAGAAGGATTAACTTTACTGACCAACGGATTATTAAATAATATTTTATTTTGCTGAATAAAAGGTGAAATAATTGGTATACCTAAATTTTTAGTGTAACCACTTACTAATTTAAAAACACCTGCATTTAAAGGTCCAAATACTGCATCTAATAATTTAAACTCGCCACTTTTACAAATTGCTTCCACTTTTGCCGAATCTCTTTCATCAATATCAAACAAATGAATATTAACTTCAAAATCTTTTGAAACCAAAGAATCTACGGCCTTTTTAAAACCAAAATAAAAGTCAAGGGCTAGCGATTGTGTTTGAGGAAAAGAAGTTTTTAATCGGGCTAATTCATCTATATTAATTGATTCACTTTCAACTAATTTAAAAGGCAAAATTAATCCAATATTGTATGATGCTTTTTTAGCTTTACTAATTACCGCTAATTCAGTTGACATAGGAATGATTGTTGAAGAAGCTACTATGGATGTAGGAATTATTGTTGTGGAAGTTACAATGGATGCTTGTGAAATAACCTTTCCTGAATTTATATTTAAAACCTGGCCAGTTGAAATCCCCTCCTTAACTGCAGGATTCCATTTTAGTACATCTTCTTGAGACACATTTAACTTTTTAGAAATTCCGTATAGTGTTTCGCCTTGCTGCACAGTATAGGATTCGGATGCTACATTGGAATTTGAACTTGGAGTAATATGAAATACCGCATTATTACTTTTTTTCTTTTCAGCAATAATAACATAATCACCTTCTTTTAAACCACTATTAATAGTAGGATTATAGGTAACAAATTTTTTCTCATCAATCTTATATTTTTTAGTAATGGAGTAAACGGTTTCGCCCTTTACTACTTTATGATATATATACTTATTGGTATCTATTGCTAAAGTTTGTTTTGGCAACAAACTCTCGAACGGGATTTTCAATTCTTGTCCATTTTTTAATCCATCAATAGCATCGTCGTTTTCTGCTAAAACAGAATTAACATCTATGCCATAAATTTTAGAAATTGCATATAAACTTTGCCCCTTTTCTACTTTATGAATGTAATATTTTTTACCACCAATTGTTTTTACATCTGTTGACTTAGTTTGTGCATTTATAATCACAGAAAAAAGACAAAGCAGTAATGACAATGTAAATTTTAAAAATATGTTTTTTATTTTAATCATGTAAATAGTTTTTAGTGTTCAGTACCTAGTGTTTATTACAAGAACAATTAACTTAAACCTAAGTACTAAAAACTAAATGAATTATTCCCACTCAATGGTAGCAGGTGGTTTTGAGCTAATGTCGTACACTACTCTATTTACACCTTTTACTTTATTGATAATATCGTTTGATACTTTTGCTAAAAACTCATATGGTAAATGACACCAATCAGCTGTCATACCATCCGTTGAAGATACTGCACGTAAAGCAACCACCTTTTCGTAAGTTCGCTCGTCACCCATAACACCTACACTTTGTATTGGTAATAAAATTGCTCCAGCTTGCCAAACTGAATCGTACAAGCCAGCAGATTTTAATCCTTCAATAAAAATAAAATCAACATCTTGCAATAATTGTACTTTTTCAGCAGTAATATCTCCTAAAATTCTAATTGCTAAACCTGGGCCAGGAAAGGGATGACGACCTATTAATGAGGCATCAATTCCTAAAGCAGTTCCTACTCTTCTTACTTCATCTTTAAATAAACTCCTTAAAGGCTCTACAACTGATAATTTCATATAATCAGGTAAACCACCCACGTTGTGATGAGATTTAATGGTAGCGGACGGTCCGTTTACAGACAAACTTTCAATAACATCGGGATAAATGGTTCCTTGTCCAAGCCACTTGGCATCTGTAATTAATTTTGATTCATCATCAAACACATCCACAAATGCTTTACCAATTGCTTTGCGTTTAGTTTCAGGATCTGATACGTTTTGTAAAGCAGCATAAAAACGATCTTTTGCATTGACACCTTTTACATTTAAACCCATATGTTTATATGAATCTAATACGCTTTCAAATTCATTTTTACGCAATAAACCATTATCTACAAAGATGCAATGTAAATTTGAACCAATTGCCTTGTGCAATAAAACAGCAGCAACGCTGCTATCAACTCCACCAGATAAACCTAAAACAACTTTATCGTTACCTAATTTTTGTTTTAACTCTGCAACCGTTGAATCAATAAATGAATCAGACGTCCAAGTTCCTTTACAACCACAAATGCCTTTCACAAAATTATTCAATAATAAAGCGCCTTCGGTTGAATGATAAACTTCTGGATGAAATTGAATTCCCCAAGTTTGTTCATCATTAATTGCATAACCGGCAACTTTAACATCATGCGTGCTTGCTATAATATGATAACTTTCAGGAACATTTAAAATAGTATCTGCATGACTCATCCATACTTGCGATTCGTTACTGATGTTATTAAATAACGGATTGCGGTTATCTACAAAACTCAAATTGGCACGGCCATACTCACGTGAATTTGATTTACCAACTTCACCTCCATAAAAATGAGCTAAAAGTTGAGCTCCATAACAAATACCCAACAATGGTAATTTACCTTTAATATGATCAAGGTTAGGATTTAGTGGATTATCTTGACGAACACTGTGTGGACTACCTGATAAAATAACACCTTTAATATTAGAAGTAATTTCAGGGATTTTATTAAAAGGGTGAATTTCGCAATATACATTCATTTCTCGCAAACGACGAGCAATTAACTGAGTAAATTGTGAACCGAAATCTAGGATTAATATTTCTTCTTGCATAGTAGCTAACAAAGATATGTAAATCTTTTGTTTAAAGAATTAAGCTGTATAAATTATATGTGAAATAAGGTGAAAAACTAATCTTTACTTTTCATGAATTTCACCAAAGTGTAAATACCTAAACTAAAAATACCTGCAATGAAAATCAGAATAAAATAATCGCTAATTTCTAATGACATTTCAAGATATTTAAACTGATAAAAGATTATTTTTAACTGCAAACATTACAATTCCAGCAGTATTTGGAATGTTAAGCTTTGACATTATGTTTTTTCGATGCGTATTAATTGTATGCGTGCTTAATTCTAATTTATCTGCTATCAACTTATTGGATAATCCTTCAGAAATTAAACGAATAACATCTAATTCTCTATCTGTAATTCCTAATCCTTGACAAGAAACCTTATCTAATTGAGGTTTAATTACTTCTAACTGTTCTTGATTTGATAGGAAATAAGCAACTTTACCACATAAATAACGCTGCCCATTAAAAGTAGCATGAAGTGCTTCAATTATTTCTTCTTTATCACACTCTTTTAATAAATAACTTCTTACTCCCGAATCTAATACAGATTGCATTGTGCTCCTACTCATATAATCAGTAATTGCAAGTATTTGTAGTCGCTTAAAAGTTTGAGTTAGCGTTAAAATATGTTTAGAAGTAAAACCAAGCGACTGAAAGTCTAAAACTAAAATTTTTGGTTTGTTTTTTTTAATGCACTCCATTAAATTTTCAAAACTTTCATCCTCTGTATATTCAACGTTAAAATTTAAAGACGTTCTCAATAATGTATATAAACCTAGGCGGCTTAAAAAATTTTTATCTGCTATTAAAACTGAAATCATTACAAAATCTCTTATTTAGATTAATTTTAAACAAAGATACGTTTCATTATGTAAATTCAAAATTTAAATATGAAAATAAAATGAACCGCTTTTAATAAAAAACACGAACTATTATAAGTTAAACAATTTGCCTTCAATTGCCAATTCTGTATTTTCAAAAATAGATTGGGCTTCAGTTAAAAATTCATCTAAATCACTATAACGAGATGAAAAATGTCCTAAAATTAATTTTTGAGCATTTGCCAAAGAAGCCATTTTTGCGGCTTGCTTAGCGGTACTATGAAATGTATGTTTTGCTCTATCTTGTTTTTCTTCTAAAAAAGTAGATTCATGATACAATAAATCAACATTTTGTATATCGCTTGCTAATTCTTCAAAAAATCTAGTATCGCTGCAAAACGCATAACTTCTGCTATTTGGTGGATCTATTGTTAAATCTACATTTTTAATACTATTTCCATTATTATCTATTGCATCCAATCCTAATTTTAACTTATGAATTTCGGCAAAAGACACATTTAATTTTTCCAATTTATATTTATCAATATTTCGTGGAAGTGGTTTTTCTTTGAATAAATAACCGGTAGTTGCTATTCTATGCCTTAATGGAACACTGTAAACTTCCACTTTCTCGTCTTCAAAAATGAGATGTTTAACTGCATTTTGAGTATGAACAAATTTTACGGGATAATTTAAATAGGTATCAGAATGCTTATGAATTATAGTGATGATTTCTTCTAATTCTTTTGGCCCATAAATAGTCAATTCATTTTTTCGGCCTAATAAATGCATAGTTGCTAAAAATCCAGGTAATCCAAAAAAATGATCTCCATGTAAATGACTAATAAAAATATGGTTAATACTTTGAAATCGAGCTTTGAACTTGCGCAATTGCATTTGAGTGCCTTCTCCGCAATCTATTAAAAAAAACCTCTCAGCTATATTTAATAACTGAGAGGTTGGATTTCTGTTAGCAGTTGGTGTAGCAGCACTACTGCCTAAAATAAATAATTCGAAGGTTTGCGCTGACATAGAATTTACCTTCGATGATGATAATTAATTATTTATAATCATCATTCGTTTTGTTGCCACAGCTCCTTTATATTTCAAAGAATACATATAAGTTCCATTTGATAAATTAGAAGCCTTTATCGTTACTTTATTTTCTCCAACCGAAGTATAAACAGATTGTTGAGAAACTATTGCACCTAACGTATTATAAACTGTTATAGTTGCATTTTCCTCTCCTTCAACGTAAAATTTAATATCTGTAGTAGAAGAAAATGGATTTGGAATATTTTGAGATAAAGACATCTTATCATTTCCTAAATCTTGTAATCCTGTTGGTGCAGAGATATTAATTACATAATAATTCAATACGCTTGGCCCTGCAGTTACTGTGCTTCCACTAGCAGGATTATTGCTGCATGGAGAAATTATAGGAATAACTGGTCCATTCGTATAAGGCTGAATTGCTAATTGCAGAATATAAGAGCCAGCAACGGTTGGTGTACCAAAAATACTACCGCAATTATTTGCATTTCCTGGAAATTTTAATGAAACAGCTCCATTAACCGTTCCGTTGGCAACAGCAGAAGTTGATGAGCCAATATTTAAACCTGGAGGTAAATTGTAATTTGTAACACCAACAGGTGTATATAATACAAATTTATTAAAGCAAAAAGTAAATCCAGAGGCCGAAGTATCTTTTGGTACTTTTACCGTCATATTTTGTTCATAAGGAATACCAACAGTTCCAGAGATAAAATTGGTTGCGCTATCAGGCCAAACACCAACTTTATTACTTGCAATAAAAGTTGTATTTAATGAGCAAGTAGGCACTGTTTGGGCAAAAACTGAAGCAATAACTGCTGTAACACTAATAATTGTTAAGTAAATTTTTTTCATAGAAGCTTAATTTTAAGTGAATAATTAATTTTTATAAAGTAAATATAAAACTAATATGTATGATTTACATTTTTTAATGACAAAAATGGATTTAAGTTTTTAACAATTAATTTGTTAACGTTATTGTCGGCCAGCCAAAAGAAACATAACTGCCATGCGAACCGCTACGCCATTTTCTACCTGATCTAAAATAATAGATTGGTCGCTGTCAGCAACATCACTTGTAATTTCAACACCTCTATTAATTGGACCTGGATGCATAATCACAATTTTTTTTGATAAAGAATCCAACAATGTCTTATCTAAACCATATAACATAGTGTATTCTCTTATGGATGGGAAAAATTTAATATCCTGTCTTTCTAACTGAATACGCAACATATTTGCCACATCACACCATTCAAGTGCTTTTCTTAAATCAGATTCAACCGTTACTCCTAAACTTTCTATATATTTAGGAATCAATGTTGTAGGGCCGCATACTTTAACCTCTGCACCTAGTTTTTGTAAGCAAAATATATTTGATAATGCCACTCGGGAATGTAAAATATCTCCTATAATAGCAATTTTTCGTCCTTTTAAATTTCCTAATTTTTCGCGCATCGAAAAAGCATCTAATAAGGCTTGAGTTGGATGTTCATGAGCCCCATCTCCAGCATTTACTATTTTTGCTTTTACTTTTTTAGATAAAAATTCGGCAGCACCAGCACTTGAATGCCGCATAACAACCATATCCACTTTCATGGCTAAGATATTATTAACCGTGTCGATTAATGTTTCTCCTTTTTTAACCGAGGATGACGATGCTGAAAAATTAACTACATCGGCACTTAAGCGTTTTTGAGCTAATTCAAAAGATAAACGGGTACGAGTAGAGTTTTCGAAAAATAAATTAGCAACTGTTAAATCTCTTAAAGAAGGGACTTTTTTAATTGGTCGATTAATCACTTCTTTAAAATTTGTAGCGGTATCTAATATTAATTCGATATCAGTTTTAGTGATATATTTTATTCCTAATAGATGATTAACGCTTAAGTTGCTCATGAAAAGTTTGAAAGTTAAAAGGTTAAAAAGTTTTTAAAGTTGGATTTAGTAATTTTTTTAATTTAAAATTTATAATTCAGCATTTTTAATTTCTTATAAATATCGTTCTTTAATAATATTAATATGATGTTGTGCATGGCCGCATAAGAAATAACCAAGCGATAAAACATTTACTTCTCCTGATGCCATTTGACCTTTTAACAACAATTCTTTTTCAGATAATTGCCTAAACATTAATATGTTAGACAGCCTTACTGAATCAAATTCATCGGCTAAAATTTGTGCGTTTGTGTTAGTTAAGTTTGCATTAGCAGCATAAATGTTTTCATCAAAACCTAATAACTTTTGGTTGTCACCTCTTGCAAAACGCAATGCTCTGTAACTTAAAATACGCTCAGTATCAATTATATGATTAATCACTTGTTTTACTGTCCATTTACCATCATCATAAAAATAATTTAATTTTTGACGAGGAATATCTTCAATAAAATCTAAAATAGTTTGATGATTTGCTTTTAAAGCTGAAATTATATCTGCTTCAGGAATTAAATCGATGTATTTCGAAAAATATGGAATGTGATCTTTTACTTGTGGTCTCATTTTATTTATCTATTAAAGTTACTCGGTCTTTACCGTCTAATTCTTTCCAATCTACTTTTACATTTTGTGTTTCTATAGAGTCTATTACCAATCCAATATATTTTGCTTGAATTGGCACATGACGGCTAAATCTTCTATCAACTAAAACTAATAATTCAACATCACTTGGTCTGCCAAAAGCTAACATGGCATCTAAACCTGCTCTGATGGTTCTTCCGGTAAACAATACATCGTCTACTAATACAACGTATTTATCTTCTATAATAAAATCAATGTTAGTTTTATTTGGCTTTAATTCTTTTTTACGAAAATCATCACGATAAAAAGTAGTATCCAAATCACCGCAATTAATTTTTTTCTTTAAAATACCTTCTAATAATTTTTGAATGCGATGAGCCAAGTAAATGCCGCGAGGCTGTAATCCAATAATAACGGTATTACTAAAATCGTTGTGAACTTCTATTAATTGATAGCAAAGTCGAGTAAGAGTAACTTCAAATTGTTTATTTTCTAATAAAACTCTTGGCTTCAATTTAATAGTTGTTTGAGATTAGTTGTAAGTTGTTTGAGACAAAATTTGTGCTTTAAAATTAGTGGTTATAATTTCAAAAAACAAGAAACAAATCGCAAACAACTGATTTTATTTACATAAATATAGTTTGAGTTCTATCAGGACCAATTGAGGTAATACTAATTGGCACTTCTACTAATTCTTCAATATACTTAATATAATCAATTAACTCTTTAGGTAACTCACTTTTTTGCGTCATTTTAGTTAAATCAACATTCCAGCCTTTTACTTCCACATAAATTGGAGTTACATCAGCAGGATCAATGCTATAAGGCAAATAATCTATTTTTTCACCTTTGTGCATGTAATGTGTACATACTTGTAATGTATCAAAATCAGATAAAATATCTGCTTTCATCATCATTAATTCTGTAACGCCGTTAATGGCAATGGCATATTTTAACGCAGGAATATCTAACCATCCACAGCGACGAGGACGACCAGTGGTTGCTCCAAATTCACGTCCTATCTGACGCATCTTTTCGCCCAGTTCATTATCCAATTCGGTAGGAAAAGGCCCACTACCAACGCGTGTACAATATGCTTTAAAAATACCAATAACATTTCCAATGCGGTTTGGTGCAATACCTAAACCATTACAAGCACCTGCGCAAATTGTGTTTGATGATGTTACAAATGGATAAGAACCAAAATCAATATCCAATAAAGAACCCTGAGCGCCTTCCGCTAGTATTTTTTTACCTTTTTTAATTGCGTCGTTTATAAAATGTTCACTATCAATAAAGGTTAGCTTTTTTAACTCTTCAATAGCATCAAACCACGACGGTTCAAGTTCTGACAGATTGTATTCGTATTCATGAAACTCTAGTATTTGTTTATGCTTTGCTACCAAAGCAGCATATTTTTCCTTAAAGTTAGCTCCTTCAATATCTCCAATGCGTAAACCATTGCGTCCGGTTTTATCCATATAAGTTGGACCAATACCTTTTAAAGTAGACCCAATTTTATCTTTACCTTTTGACGCTTCGCTGGCGGCATCAATTAAACGATGAGTTGGTAAAATTAAATGTGCGCGTTTACTAATCACTAATTTTTTGCTTACGTCAACACCCATTCCAAGCAAGGCATCAATTTCCTTTTTAAAAATAACGGGGTCAATTACAACTCCATTACCAACCACATTTAAAGCAGTGGGATGAAAAATACCACTCGGAATAGTATGTAAAACGTGTTTAATGCCGTTAAACTCTAAGGTATGTCCGGCATTTGGACCACCCTGAAAACGAGCAATTATATCATATTTTGGGGTTAAAACATCTACTATTTTACCTTTTCCTTCGTCGCCCCATTGAAGGCCTAATAACACATCTGCTTTATTCATAATTTTCCACTTTCTTTGAAAGCGTTCAAATTTACGATTAAGCAACAATTATCATTCAATAACAAATTAACAATTATTTGATTTTTGAACAAAATCATAAGAAAATTGCTTTCTGCATTGTAATAATTAATAGCATTAATGAAATCTGTTACAAAAGTCCAAAACAAAAAATATTCGTAATTTAGGGCTTTATGAAAAAACTATTTTCAGTACTTAAATACACAAAAGATTATAAAAATTACACAGCCTTAAATATTCTGTTTAATATTTTCTTTGCAATTTTTTCAGTTTTTTCCATTTCATTAACTATTCCATTTTTGGAGTTAATTTTTAAAAATGACGCGGCTAGCTACCAAACTATAATTGATAAGGGTTTACCAGTTTTTAATTTTGGAATGAAGGGAATTACAGATTGGGCTTACTATCAAATGGCTTTATTAATTATTGTGCAAGGAAAAGCGCATACGTTAATGCTAATTTGTTTTGTGGTTTTTATAGCTACCTTTTTAAAAAACATGTCTCGTTATTTTGCTATGTTTTTTTTAGCGCCTATTCGCAATGGCGTAGTGCGAGACTTAAGAAATAGAATGATGAAAAAATCATTAGAATTACCTTTATCTTATTTTAGTGATGAGCGAAAAGGTGACATGATGAGCCGCATGACAACTGACGTCATAGAAATTGAATGGTCGATTATGCAAACTTTAGAACTTATTTTTAGAGAACCATTATTAATTATTATTTCCTTAGCAACTCTTATTTTTATTAGTCCCTACCTTACCTTTTATGTATTTTTACTTTTACCTATTGCCGGATTAGTAGTTGCTTTAGTGAGTAAAAGCTTAAAAAGTCGTTCAGCAAAAGGGAAAGTTGTTTTTGGCCAGTTATTTAATATTATGGAAGAAACCCTTGGTGCTTTAAAAGTAATTAAGGCTTTTACTGGTGAACGCTTTGTGCAAAATAAGTTTGAAAAAGTAAATGAGGATTATAATAAAATATCAGTTGGTTTATATCGTCGTGCCGATTTAACTTCACCTATCAGCGAAACCGTTGTGTTAGGCGTATTGCTCTTAATTTTATTTATTGGTGGAACCATGGTTTTTGATGGAACGGGTTCTTTATCTGGTTCTGCTTTTTTAGGTTACTTTGCTGTCGCATCTCAAATTGTGCCACCCATTAAACAAATTACTTTAGCATATAATAATATTCAAAAAGGCCTTGCTTCCGAAGAACGTATTGATAAAATCTTACAGGCAGAAAATCCAATTATAAATAAAACTAATCCTGTTAAGCTTAATCAGTTCTCAAAACATATTGAATTTAACAATGTATCCTTCTCCTATAAAAAAGGTGATGATGGTTATGTATTAAAAAATATCAACTTATCAATTCCAAAAGGTAAAACAATTGCATTAGTTGGTCAAAGTGGAAGCGGAAAAACAACTTTGGCAGATATGATTCCTCGTTTTTATGATACAGATTTAGGAGAAATAAAAATTGACGGAGTTTGTTTAAAAGATATTGAAATTGAAAGTTTAAGAAAGTTAATTGGTGTAGTTACTCAAGAAAGTATTTTGTTTAATGATACCATTGAAAATAATATTGCGTTCGGAATTGAAAATCCTGACTTAACAAAAATAATGGAAGCTGCTAAAGTAGCTAACGCTCATGATTTTATTTTACAACAGCCTGAAGGATACAATACAAATATTGGTGATAGAGGCGGCAAACTTAGTGGTGGTCAGCGACAAAGAATCAGTATTGCCCGCGCTATTCTAAAAAACCCACCAATTTTAATTTTAGATGAAGCAACAAGCGCTTTAGATACAGAAAGTGAGCGCCTAGTGCAAGATGCGCTCACTAATTTAATGAAAAACAGAACAAGTATTGTAATTGCTCACCGATTAAGTACAATTATAAATTCGGATGAAATTATTGTAATCAATAAAGGCGAATTAGCTGAACGTGGTTCTCACAAAGAACTACTACAAATGAATGGTATTTACAAAAAGCTATTTGATATGCAAAATTTTGCATAGTTTCTATGAACGTTATCGCGGCTTGTATTGTTTGGAGTTTGAAACCATGTCTACCGAAATTTTAGTTTAAAGATATAATGTCGCTATGCATTTACAAAGGAAAAATAGAAAAATTGTCTACCGAATTTCGCAAATGCTCTGATGGCTGCCCAAATAATACAAGCCGTTGGTAATGCACTAGGCACTTAATTTTCAAAGTCTAGATTAGTTGGCTCGGCCACAGTTGGAGATTTTTTTGTATTTGTCGAACTTGTTGAAGGAGCAAAGTCAGATATTATTTCAAAAGTTATGTTGTCAAACCAAATTTGACCTGTGCCGTTTATTAATGCTCCATAAGCAATTAAAGAAGCAGTATTTGGAACATCTAAAACAATTTCATATTTGGTCCAATTTGTTGTGCCTTTTATTGGTCTGTCTCCCATATTGTCAAATGAAAGAGGTTGGTTTGAACCATTTTGGTCTACGCGTAACCAAAGCCCTGACCAGTTTGTAATGTTTTCAGTTTTTACAAATGCAGTCATTTTAATTTTTTTTCCAAGATATTTGTCGGGAACACATTGTTGCATAAGAGTTCCAAAACCATCAATGTTTTTGTCTATTGATTTTATTGTCGCAGCATTTTTCCCGTTTTGTCCAGCACCTTTTTCTATACCCATTTCATAACTTTTAGGTTTGCTTCCAGCATTGAACCAAAATTTTGGTGTGTCAAAAGAGAATAATGTAAATGTTAGTCCTACTAGAAGTGAATTTCTTAGAAAAGATTTTTTCATAATAATGATTTTAGGTTAATAATTGATTTATA
>JBIKOX010000176.1:0-6199 GCA_044357775.1 Bacteroidia bacterium
CGTCATTATCTAAAAAAGTTACACTATCTTTTATGCTTTTGCGTAACAATTTGCTATTATAGAATTACGAAAAACCCTAATCATTTTAATCGTGTTTTTAGAGACAAATTTCTACGTTTCTTTCTTCAAGTATTTTCTTTAGATTTATCAATGCATAACGCATTCTGCCTAGCGACGTATTAATAGAAACATTAGTAACTTCTGCAATATCTTTAAAACTCATATCATAATATGTTCTCAAGATGACTACCTCTTTTTGATCCTTAGGTAAATCATTTACAATTGAACGTATTTGTTTTTTTAAAGCCCTACTCTCAACCGTATCTTTCGAACTTTCAGTATTGTCAGGAATAATATCAAAAATGCTTGTTTCTTCACCTTCATCATTGATTACAGATGAAATAGATGGCATTTTTTTTACTTTCCTAAAATGATCAATAATTAAATTTTTGGCAATTCGTAAAATCCAGGGTAAAAATTTACCCTCTTCGTTATACTGCTCTTTTTTTAATGTTTGAATAACTTTAAAAAATGTTTCTTGAAATATATCCTCGGTTAAAACTTTGTTTCGCGTTATCATATATATATATGAAAATATGCGGCGCTTGTGACGTTGAACTAAAACCGAAAGAGATTCTTCATTACCAGACATGTAAAGCTTAACAAGCTCATTATCATTAAGAAATAGCATAGACATAGGACTACAATTAAATTATTTAAACAATAAAAATTTAAGTAGATGTTTATGCGATGGTATTAGAGTTTAAATGAATAATGGACTAAATGTACTAACTTTTGGTTAACTATTAAATAATTTTAGTGAAACTATTATATTAATTATTAAAGGACTGATCCTAGCACGTGAAGCAACTTATCAATATCACTGTGCCACAACATTTTAGCTGAAATTTCATCATTCTTATCAGTTGCAAAATCGGTAATAATTAAAGAAATATCGTTAGTTAGTTCATCCTTTTGGGTTTTAAATTCAAAATAACTACCATCATTTTTATCTAACCACTGGTATCTAATTGAAATAGGCGGCAATTCTTTTACCAATTTCGCTTGCTTAATTTCACCACCCCAATTAAATGTAAAAACACCATCTCTTATATTAACATCATCACAAAACCATGCGGACAAACCGCTTTCGGTGCTAACATATTCAAATACCATATCTTCGGAAGCTCTAATTACAAACTCCATTTCAAATTTACCCGCTGGTTCTTTAACAACTTTAGTAGGAGTTGAGTTTTCCACCTTTCTAAAGGTTGTTGGCGCTACAATTGGCTTTTTAACAACTTGAGCTTTAACCTTTTTTTCTTTAATTGGTTTTTCAACTTTTACTTTGGACTCCTTTACAATAATTATTTTTTCAACCTTTTTTGTGATACTTTTCACAATAGGTTTCGCAATTATATTAACTTTTACAGTTGCTTTTTTAAGAGATTTTACAACTTTAACGCTTTCTACTTTTTTACTCGTTTTAGCGGCTTTTTTTAAAATTACCTTTTTTGCTGGAATACTACTTTTTTTAACAACTAGTTTTTTTACAGGTTTAGCAACTTTTTTCACAATACCTTTCTTTACTATTTTACTAGTACTTTTAATCACTATTTTTTTTGCAGCTAACTTTTTTGCAGGCTTCTTAGCAACTGCTTTTGAAACTATTTTTTTAATAGACTTAACAACCTTTTTCGGGTCGTTTTTCTTTACAGTTGCAACTGCTTTATTATTTTTTGTCGACGATTTAGTTACTGTTTTTTTACTTGCAACTTTTTTCTTAGCAACCGCTTTTTTGACTACCTTTTTTGCTATCGCTTTCTTATTTTTTGACGAAGCCTTAATTTTTGTCGACATAATCTTATTGTTTTTTTCGGAAATATATAAAAAAAAATCTTTTTCAGAAAATATATTATCATTTTTTTTAACTAATTATTAAGTGCCCCCTATTTTTTACAAGTAAATCAAGTAAAAAATTACCTTTGCAACTATGCAAAATATTATCACGCTTTTACCCGAAAGTGTAGCAAATCAAATAGCCGCAGGCGAAGTTGTTCAAAGACCTTCATCTATAGTGAAGGAGTTACTAGAAAACGCAATCGATGCAAAAGCTACTTTTATTAAATTAATTGTAAAAGATGCTGGAAAAACGCTTGTTCAGGTTATTGATAACGGATTAGGTATGAATCCAGTAGATGCGCGAATGGCTTTTGAGCGCCATGCAACATCTAAAATAAAAAAAGCAGAAGATTTATTTCAACTTCACACCAAAGGTTTTAGAGGCGAAGCTTTAGCCAGTATTGCAGCTGTAGCGCAGGTTGAATTAAAAACAAAACGTTCTGAAGATAGTGTAGGTCAATTAATTGAAATTGAAGGAAGCAAATTTATTAAACAAGAAGAGTGTCAGGCACAAACAGGCTCATCATTTAGTGTAAAAAACTTATTTTTCAATATTCCCGCTCGACGAAACTTTTTAAAAGACGATAACATTGAACTAAAGCACATCATTGATGAATTTGAACGTGTTTGTTTACCACATACCACTACTCACTTTCAATTGTATAGTAATGGTAACGAAGTTTACAACTTGCCACCAACTTCGCTCATTGAGCGCATCTCGGGTTTATTTAGCCGAACATTACAAGGCAAACTCCTTCAAATAAATGAAATTACTGATGTTGTTAAAATTTCGGGATATATTGGCAAACCTGATAGTGCTAAAAAACGTCGAGGCGACCAGTATTTTTTTGTCAATGATAGATTTATTAAAAGTCCGTATTTACATCATTCCCTCGCAGAAGCTTATCGCGAATTGATTTCAAATGATTCGCATCCCGCCTACTACTTATTTTTAGAAGTAAATCCTGAATTTATTGATATCAATATTCACCCCACAAAAACAGAAATTAAATTTCAGGATGAAAAAATTATATACGCCATTTTGCACAGTGCTGTAAAACGTGCTTTAGGAAAAGCCAACCTTGCCCCTAGCCTTGATTTTAATAGTGAAATGAGTTTTGAAATTGATTATACCAAATCGGTTTCGCAGCCAACCATTAATGTTAATAAAGATTATAATCCATTTAATAATACGTCTTCTCCATCCTCACATTCAACTCCTGGCTATAAAGTAGCTCCCGAAAGCGCCCTTCAAAAAAATAATAAACAAAATTGGGAAAGTCTATATCAAAATTATAATCAAACGGACTATAAAAAAGAGTTAGAAAATTTACAATTAGAAAAGCAAGCTGAACAAACAAACATAGCTCATCAAGCATTTACTCATAAAGGTTTTCAGTTATATAACAAATATATTATTTCTGCGCACGAAAACGGATTACTAGTGATAGATCAGCAGCGTGCACATGAACGCATTTTATACGAACATTATGTTAGCTCTAAGGAAAGAAATGTTGCGGCTGCATCTCAACAAGTTTTATTTCCTGTTACAATTGAATTAACAGCAAATGATTTTGTTTTACTAGAAACTTTAATGCTTCATTTTAAAATATTAGGCTTTGAAATTGAACATTTTGGCAAAAACACCATTGTAGTGCAAGGAACTCCTGCAGAATTAGGAGAATTTAACACTCAAGAAATGGTTGAAGGCATTTTAGAAACATACAAATTAAATACCTTTGACACTAAAATTGACATCTTTGATAATATGTGCAAAAGTATGGCTAAAAATGCAGGGATAAAATATGGCAAGCCACTTAACGAACAAGAAATTATATTAATGCTAGAAAATTTATTTTTATGTGAAAACCCAATGTATAGTCCAAATGGCAAAGTTGTGATTATGGAAATGAGTAAATTAGAGTTGGATACATTTTTTAAAAAATAGTATAAAGTCATGAGTTATCAAGAGTTTAAGCCGCGACAATTTCAAGAACTACCACTGGTTGTTAAAAACATCTTAATCATTAATGTAGTTTTGTTTATTGCAAAATTTTTATTGAGTAATACAATAGACTTAGATCGTTATCTTGATTTATATCCTATTGGAACTCCAAATTTTAAGCCACATCAATTTATTACATACATGTTTATGCATGCCGACTTATCACATATTTTTTTAAATATGTTAGGCGTATACATGTTTGGATCAATTCTAGAAAATATTTGGGGTGCAAAGCGCTTTATAAATTTTTATTTACTGTGTGGTTTAGGAGCGGCGGCATTGCAATTGGGTATTAGTTCTTTTAATAATGAATTTACAATTTTACTCGGAGCATCAGGCTCCGTATTTGGTTTACTAGTTGCATTTGCCATGATGTTTCCGAATACTGAATTACAATTGTATTTTATAATTCCAGTAAAAGCCAAGTATTTAGTAATAGGTTATAGTTTGTTTGAATTATATAATGGGTTTTTCGCAAACGATAATGTGGCACATTTTGCGCATCTTGGAGGATTAGCGGTTGGTATTATTATGATGTTAATTTGGAAACGAAATAAAAACTTTTTCTTTTAATAATTATGACGGTCATCCAAAACATTAAAAACGAATTACAAAAGCAAAATAAGTTAACTATACTTTTAGTTATAAATATTGCCTTGTTTTTCATTATTAATATAAGCACAGGGATTTTTAATACGCCTATTTTAACTAATAATCTAGCACTACCTTTAAATATAAATGAATTTGTATTTAAATTTTGGACATTATTTACATACATGTTTTCACATAAAGATTTAGGACATGTTTTTTATAATATGCTATTGCTTTATTTTACAGCAAAAACTTTTTTAAATTTTCTTTCCGAAAAAAAATTAATCTTTGTCTACATTGTAAGTGGTTTATTTGGCGGCTTAATTCTTCTAATACTATCAGTCCTATTTCCCAGCACATTCGCCTCCTCTATTTTATTTGGTGCTTCGGCAGCGGTAATTGGTATTGTAAGCTGTTTAGCAATTTACATTCCTAATTTACCAGTAAGCTTATTTGGAATCATTGAAATGAGATATAAATATTACGCTTTACTCATTTTTGCTGTTTCAACAATTATAGATTTTAATGTCAATACAGGTGGAAAAATATCACATTTTGGTGGTGCCTTTTTTGGATTGTTTTTTGGATATATGCTAAAGAATGGTCAAGATTTTTCTGAATTATCATTTTTTAAACGACAAAAAAAAACTACGCTTAAAGTCATTCATATTAATAAAAATAAGTCAGTAAATGATGTAAGTAATGCTAATCAAAAAACAATTGATGAATTACTTGATAAAATTTCTAAAAATGGTTATGAAAATCTTAGTAAAACAGAAAAGGAATTATTATTTAAACTTTCTCAAAAAAAATAGATGATTATATTTTTTTAAAAATGATTAATCAATTAATTAAAATAAAAGAGTAGAGAATATTTTTGCAATAGTTACAAGAAGCTACATTTTAATAGAAAAAATTTAAAAGAAAATTTATAAAATAACAATACTAATGCAACAACTTATTAAAGCACTATTTATTTATTTACTTACAAATGCGAATTTAGCTTATAGTCAATCCTATCAAATTGGATTATTAAAATATAATGGCGGTGGCGATTGGTATGCTAATTTAGAAACTTCCTTACCAAACTTAATAAAATTTTGCAACAGTAATTTAAAGACAACAATTAACCCTGAGCAAGCTATTGTTGAAGTAAGTAGTTCTGAAATATTCAACTATCCATTTATTCATATGACTGGTCACGGCAATGTTGTTTTTTCAAATCAGGAAGCTGATAATCTGCGCAAATATTTAATTGCAGGTGGATTTCTGCATATTTCGGATAATTATGGAATGGATAAATTTATCAAATCTGAACTAAAAAAAGTATTTCCCGAATTAGATTTAGTGGAACTTCCTTTTAGTCACCCAATTTACCATCAAACCTATAATTTCGAAAAAGGATTGCCTAAAGTTCACGAACATGATAGTAAACCTCCGCAAGGTTTTGGTTTGATTTACAAAGGACGATTAGTGTGCTTTTATGATGCAGAATGCGATTTAGGAGATGGTTGGGAAAGCTACGAAGTTCATAAAGATAGCGAAGAAGGTCGTCAAAAAGCTTTACAAATGGGCGCTAACATTATTAGTTATGTGTTTTTAACTACCAAATAAATCGTAAATATGAGGATGTAAATTAAACTGTGTCAAGTTCAAAAATAATAGAACTTTAACACACGGTTTAAGAAATGGAAAATAAAA
>JBIKOX010000148.1:0-7769 GCA_044357775.1 Bacteroidia bacterium
ATAGTAAGTAGTTTTTCGAAATTAACTTCTTCTTGGTTTCCTGACGACATATTTTTTAACATCACTGTGTTGCTTGCTATTTCATTGCTACCAACAACAGCAACAAACGGAATTTGTTTTTTATCAGCATATTCAAATTGTTTTGCAATTTTTTTCACTACATCCGGATAAACTTCTGCATTTATGCCATGCGCTCGTAATTTAGAAACTAATTGTAAGCAGTGCAATAGTTCATTTTCGCCAAAGTTGGCTAATAAAATTTTAGTTGTAGAAATTTTTTCCACTGAATTTGGAAATAAATTTAACTCTTCCATCACATCGTAAATTCTATCAATTCCAAACGAAATACCCACGCCCGATAAATCCTTTAATCCAAAAATTCCTGTTAAATCATCGTATCGACCGCCACCTAGTATACTTGGTGTAAAGGTTCCTGCATTAGCTTTGGCTTCAAAAATTGTTCCGGTATAATAACTTAATCCTCTTGCCAATGTTATATCTAACTCTAATACAATATGTTTTATGTTGATAGAATTTAAATTTGATAATAAAAATTCTAATTCTTCTATTCCTTTTTTTCCAATAGCACTGGTTGCTAAAAAGTTTTTTAGTACGTTAATTTTATCAACGTTAGTTCCTGATAAATCAATTAAAGGTTCTAATTGTGTAATCGACATTTCTGTAATTCCTTTTTCCTGTAATTCTTTTACAACCCCGTCTTTACCAATTTTATCAAGTTTATCAATAGCAACAGTAATGTCAATTATTTTATCGCTTGCATTTAATATTTCGGCAATACCACTTAGTATTTTTCGGTTATTAAATTTTACAATTACTGGTATGTTAAGTTCAGCAAATGATTTATCCATCATTGCTATTAATTCTAATTCATTAATTAAAGAGTTAGATCCAATCACATCGGCATCACATTGGTAAAATTCTCTGTAACGGCCTTTTTGAGGTTTATCAGCGCGCCACACAGGTTGTATTTGATAACGTTTAAACGGATAGGTTATTTTACTGTGGTTCATAACTACGTAACGCGCAAACGGAACGGTTAAATCGTAGCGTAAGGCTCTTTCTGTTAATAATTCCGAGTTATGTGCTTTTTCAAGCGAGGTATTAAATTCTTTTTTTAGTTCTTCTTTTTTCTCTTCTTTACTTTCGTGGATGCGTGAATTTAAAATTTTAAAAATTAACTGATCTCCTTCTTCACCATATTTACCTGTTAGTGTACCAATATTTTCCATACTAGGAGTTTCAATAGGGGCAAAGCCAAATAATTGAAAATTAGTTTTTATAATATTGAAAATATAGTGTCGTTTTTGCATTTCGGCAGGACCAAAATCACGTGTACCTCTTGGAATGGATGGTTTCATTTTAAATTTATAAGGATGTAAAAGTATAAATTTATAGAGAGCTTTGCAAAATGCATTATTAATCCATTTTGACAATGATTAGCCTTCACATTGTAATTGTATTAAGAAGTTAGTTGCAGTGTAATTTTTCACTAACGCATTTCAATCTATTTGAAGTATTGAAATCATTTAAAGTAAAAACACCTGTCTAGTTTTGTATGAATTACCTTCACTGCCAGGTGTTTTTAATGTTAATAATAAGTTGCTCTTCTTACTTCAGCAATATGCTTAGCAAAACGAACTACCTGACGTGTATAACCATATTCGTTATCATACCAAACGTATAATACAATACTTTTTTTATCAGGAGAAATAATTGTAGCGTTACTATCAAATACTGAAGGACAAGGATTTCCGATCACATCAGAAGAAACTAATTCGTTACTAAAAGCGTATTGAATTTGCTCAACTAAAGCACCATTTAACGCGTAATTACGAATGATTTCGTTCACTTCGTCGCGAGTAACTTCTTTATTGATATTTAAATTTAAAATTGCTAACGAAACATTTGGTGTAGGAACACGCACTGAATTAGCAGTAAATTTACCAGCTAAGTGTGGCAATACTTTTTTCAATGCGCTTTCTGCACCAGTTTCTGTAATTACCATATTTAAGGCAGCGGAGCGGCCACGACGGTATTTTTTGTGGTAATTATCCAATAAGTTTTGATCATTTGTGTAAGAGTGAACAGTTTCTATATGTCCTTTTTGAATTCCTAATTCTTTATCTATTACATATAAAATTGGCATGATAGCATTAGTGGTGCAAGAAGCCGCCGAAAAAATTTGTTGAGTTTTTACATCAATTGTTTCGTGGTTAATACCATGAACAACATTTGGTACATTTCCTTTTGCAGGAGCAGTTAATAAAACTTTACTTATTCCTTTTGCTTTTAAGTGACGACTTAATTCCACATCATCTCTAAAAACACCTGTATTATCAATCAACAAGGCGTTATCAATTCCGTATATTGTATAATCAACGTCTTCAGGATTTTTTGCATCAATCATGTGAACAGTGTGTCCGTTGATAATTAATGCTTTATTTTCTAAATCTTCAATTACTGTTCCCGGGAAAACTCCATGAACAGAATCAGTACGCAATAAATCTGCACGCTTTACAATATCATCGTCGCTGCTCCCGCGAGTAACAATGGCGCGCAATCTAAGTTGTTCTCCTTTACCGGCTTGTGATATTAATTCGCGAGCAGCTAAACGCCCAATTCGTCCAAAACCATATAATACAACATCTTTTGGGGTAACCGTAGTTTTTGCTCCAATTAAATCTTTTAATTTAGAACTGATAAAATCAGTAACTGATTTAAAGTTTGCTTGCTCTTGTTGGTATTCAAAAGCTAATTTACCTATGTCAATGCGCGAAGGACAAACATCTGCATTCGTAATTTCGTTAGCAATCGCTATTGTATCATTTACCGAAATTGTTTTTTTTACAATATTTTTAGCATATAAATGTAAGTTCATAATTTCGCTTACACTTCTATCTACGAGTTGATTTCTGAATAAAATTAATTCAATTGATCTTTCGAACCATAATTTTCCAATAGTTCCAATCAATTCAATAGCTGCTTTTTCTTGACTAATCCAATCATTTAGTTGCGTTTCGTAAGCTGCATTTGCTGTTTCTTTGGTTTGCATAGTTTATTTGTTTTTTGTTATTTGTTTTTTGTTGTTGGATTTTTTTTTCTAATAACTTTTATCACACAACCAACAACTTATTTATTAATCTTCATCGCGTCCGTAACCTTCCGGTATTTCATTATCGTTATCTACGTCATCATCATCATCACCCAACATATCATCATCTTCTTCAACGGCATCTTCGCCTTCTTCTGCTTCTAAATGGTTTAAATCTCCTTCATCAATGCCGACTGTATCATTTTTTATGGCTTGATAAATTTCACTTTCATGAGCTATTTCCGGATCATCTACCATTGAGGCCATTAATAAATCAGGACTTAATTCGCCAGTTGCCATTTTAGCTTGTTTATATTGTTTAGGGGCATTTCCAACAGATTTTACACAAGTAGGGTAGGTGCCTTTTGGATTGTCTGGTAATATTTTCATTAACTCAATGCAAAACGACCATTTGATTGCAGGGTCAAATACATACATAAAACGTTGACGAGGACTATCAATGTATTTTGCAATTTTTGTTTTTGACATTAATTTTTTAGGAGAAACATTTTGTTTTAATTCTTCAGCATCTAAGGGTAAATCTTCCTCGCGCAAAGTAATTTCCTGATCTTTTCTCCAATAATCGTCGCTCACAAAAAATGAAGCTGCATGTTTTTTATCAAACTTATAAGCATCTTGTATTGCGTTATGAAAATCTTCAAAGGTTTGACCTGATAACAGTTCTATTTCTCGGTAAATGTCTTCGTTATCTTCAATAAATAATTTAAATTTATATACAGCCATAGTAATTATTTTTTAGTTTCATATTCTGTTTGCAATAGCTAAACTATTTTGTTATTATTAAATTAATTAATAGTTTAATTATCAAATTTCTATCTTTTATTTACAATTGCATTATTACCATCAAAATTAAAATACCAATCTTCTCCAAATATTTTTGGTAAATACCTTTTATATAATTTTAACCGAGCGTTTCCTCTAATCTTATTTTTTTGCATTTCTGATGTAGATGAATGTTTGTCTTCGTCATCTCTATCAAGTGCATTAAATTCATAAATATTTACCTTAGAATGATGCTCCATAAAGTCTTTAATAATTTTCACTATGGTGTTCATTACACTGTAAACTTCGCCTCTATTTGTTGTAATATATTCTTCTCCTTCAAACTCTTCATTAATTACTCCAAATACGATGGTTGCATGTAAAATATTATCTTGTCTTCTTCCAAAGCGAACTTCGTATCTAAGTCCAGAAAATGTATTAAAATAATATACGCCTGCACTTTTAATAGGGGGATATTCTATTGGAAATATAGCACTATCAGCCATCTATAATTAAGCTAAAACAGTATTTGTTTGTTTTTTAAATCTGTCTGCTAAAATTAAATCCTTAGTTCCACCGCTATAGTCATAAAATCCTTTACCACTTTTTACTCCTAAATGTCCTGCAGTTACCATATTTACTAATAAAGGACAAGGTGCATATTTAGGATTACCAAAACCATCTTGTAATACTCGTAAAATATTTAAACATACATCTAAACCAATAAAATCAGCTAATTGCAACGGACCCATTGGATGAGCCATTCCTAATTTCATAACGGTGTCAATTTCTTCAACACCTGCAACACCTTCGTATAAAGTAATAATGGCTTCATTTATCATTGGCATTAAAATTTTGTTTGCCACAAAGCCAGGGTAATCATTTACCTCTGTAGGAATTTTATTTAATTTTTTAGAAGTCTCCATAATTAAGTTGCAAACTTCTTTACTTGTTGAGTAACCACGAATAACTTCAATTAATTTCATTACAGGAACAGGATTCATAAAATGCATTCCAATCACTTTATCGGCACGTTTTGTAACAGCTGCTATTTGAGTAATAGAAATGGAAGAAGTGTTACTTGCTAAAATTGTATGTGGCGGGCAAATTTCATCTAATTGTTTAAAAATAGCCAATTTTATATTTACATTCTCGCTTGCAGCTTCCACTACTAAATCTGCTGTAGTAGCGCAATCTTCCAATTTAGTAAAAGTTTTAATATTTGCTAAAGTTGCAGTTTTGTCGGCTTCAGTAACGGTTCCTTTTGCAACTTGCCTATCAATATTTTTAGCAATAGTTGCTAGAGCTTTTTGTAAAGCAGTTTCGCTAATATCAACAAGGCTAACAGAATACCCAAATTGAGCAAATACATGCGCAATACCATTTCCCATGGTACCACTTCCTATTACTGTAATATTTTTCATTGTTATATAATTTTATGGATTTAAAAAATAATGAATTTTTCCAATTTGTAAGCGACAAATCTAAAGTCTGATTGCCATAAATACAAATAGAGTTTTAAACCTTTATTAAATGATTTTTTGATAACTTATTTTATACTAAAATTAATTTAAACATATATATTTGTGCAATTATTAGTTAGGCTTATTTTAGCTTGCTTATTTGTAAAATTTAAAATTAAACATATATGAATTTTCCTGCAGAATTAAAGTACACAAAAGATCACGAATGGATTCGTGTTGAAGGTAACATTGCAACAATTGGTATTACCGATTTTGCTCAAAAAGAATTAGGCGACATTGTTTATGTAGACGTAACTACCATTGGCGAAACCGTTGCTAGAGAAGAAATTTTTGGTACAGTGGAAGCGGTTAAAACAGTATCCGACTTATTTATGCCAATTTCTGGTAAAGTGTTAGAAATGAATAAAGATATTGATGGTTCTCCAGAATCGGTTAATAATGATGCTTACGGAAAAGGTTGGATGATAAAAGTAAGTGTTGATATCGAAGCTGAATTAGCTGATTTATTATCGGCTGATGCTTACAAAGCATTAATTGGAGCCTAGTACAATATAACTTAATTGAATTTTAAAACCTTCTGTTTATCAGGAGGTTTTTTGTTTGTAATAATTTTATGTCCCGCAGATTTCGCTGATAAACGCAGAAAGAACCATCTGAAAAAAATGTAATTATTATTTAAAAATCTAAATTATTAAATTAGATAATAAATCTGCGCACATCTGCGTTATCTGCGGGAAACCACTATGATAAAACTTCTTTTAAAATACAGTCTATTATTCGCTGTTTTGTGGACAGTAATAATCTTTATTTTATGTAGTACGCCGGGTCATTTTATACCAACAAACAATTGGCTTGAATTATTAAGTTTTGATAAATTTGTGCATGCCAGTATATTTTTTGTACTGACAATTTTATGGTTAGTTTACTTCTTGACTGCCAATAAATTATCTCCATTAATTAGTGCCACTATTATTTTGTTTTGCATAAGTTACGGCGGGGTTTTAGAAATAATGCAATCCAACTTATTTAAACAACGAAGCGGCGATTGGCTTGATTTTATTGCCAACAGCTTTGGTTGCCTTGTGGGATGGCTCTTTTTTTATAAAAAGAAAATTAGTTTTTTTAGAATGAAGTAAGTGATTGCGAAATCATGTAATTACTAAATTTAGTAAATAGCGTTTCGTTACAAAATTAGTTTCAAATTACAAATGCATTCGACCTAATTATTACTAAAAGTGTTTTATAATTTCTTTACAAACTTACAAAGTATAACAATGGTTTGATCGTTAATTTTCCCTTCAATTTGCTCTGCATTATCGTTAACCAGTTTAATTTTTTTTACCACCTCGCCTTTTGAAGCTGTAAAATTAGTTCCCTTAACATTTAGTGCCTGTGTTAAAACAACATTATCTCCATTTGCTAAAATATTTCCAAAAGCATCTTTGTGCAATTCAGCCACTTCTAATGAAGTTAATGCCCATTGAATAATAGTTTCATCAAGATCAATAGTAGAAATTAAATTACTTGCCCAATCTTCCGATTTAAAATTTTGTAAAATTCGGTAACTTAATGCTTGCACACTAGGTTCTGTGCTCCAAATACTTCCTTCTAAATAACGCCAATAAAAACTCGCATCCGTTTTATTGATTGATGAAAGGCAGGTTTGGCATAAAGCCACTTGGTTTGCTATGGATTCATCGTTTTTTGGAGAAACGGTGTAATCATCAGTTGCCACTAAAGTATTGCATAATTCACATAACTCTTGGTTTCGTTGTTTAAGAATTGCACTAATTGACATAATATTTGGAAATAATGAAGGTTGCCACCAACAAGTTAGTAATAAAGACAAATATAGACTATTAAATTATTTATTAAGTGATAACCGATGTTGTAATATTTTTTATTTTTAAACCATTTACAAGGCAGTTTTTTATTTTTGCAGTTTGTTATTTTTATCTATCTTTATTGCTTACTATTTATAAATGAATTTTGGTTTAAATTATTTTAAATCATTGATTTATATGATATTAATTTAAGACCTATTTAGTATTATTTTTTTATAACAAAGTATCTTAAAAAAACATGATGTACAAAGTAATTAATATAAAAGCTATTTTATTTTGGATAGCAGCATTATTTACAATTACGGTATCTTCTCAAACTATACAAACATTTACCACAGCCGGCACAACAAATTGGACTTGCCCTGCTGGTATAACTAGTGTAAAAGTTGAATGTTGGGGGGCTGGTGGTGGTGGTGGTGGTGGTAAAAATAATGTTATTAATGTTGCTGCGGGTGGAGGAGGTGGCGGGGCTTATGCTAGTTCTCTTATTAGCGTTACTCCTGGAATAACATACACATTAATTATTGGTTTAGGTGGTAACGGTGG
>JBIKOX010000191.1:0-5521 GCA_044357775.1 Bacteroidia bacterium
CCACTTTTACTTACGAAATAAACAGACCATACCAAGATATAACCCATGAACTGGCTAAAACAAAATTACATGTTCATTTGGCGCCGCGCTGGATTTTGAATTTACAATATGCGTATCAATATAATATCAGAAAAGAGTATGATAAACATAAACCACTCAATAATGCCTTAGCAGAACTCAATAAACCAGAATTAGATTATCGTATCACATCCCAAACATTAGATTTTGTAGTTGAACACTTAAATATAAAATCGTTTAGGGGGCAATTTGGAGGCAGTTATATGAATCAAAAAAATGTGTATTTAGGTCGTTTTTTTGTTCCCAATTTCATTAATAATACCTGGGGTATTTTTGCAACCGAACGCTATGTTAAACAACATATTGAATTGGAAGCTGGAGTACGATATGATCAAAAAAACTTAAGGTCGTTTTACTACATTGCAAATAATTTAGTAAAACCTGAACTAGATTTTAATAATTTCTCTTGGAATGTTGGAACTATTATTAAACCTAAAACTTATTTAAACTTCTTTGTAAATGGCGGTTCAGCTTGGCGAGCTCCGGCACCAAATGAATTATACAGCAACGGTGTTCATCATGGTGTAGGATCGATTGAACGTGGTGATGCCAATTTAAAAACTGAACAAGTGTATAATGTAACCCTTACCGGATTGTATCAAACAGAAAAAACAACCATTGAACTAACAGGTTATCATAATCAATTTTCAAATTTCATTTATTTAAATCCTGCTTCCCAACCAGAGTTAACTATCAGAGGTGCTTACCCTGTTTTTAATTATAAACAAGCCAATGCACGTATTAGTGGTATGGATGCAAAAATTCAAACTCATTTTTTTAATCATATAGAATTAACAGGCAAGGCTATGATTTTAAGAGCATGGAATTATACCATTAATGATTACTTAGTTTATATGCCTTCTGATAGATACTCTATTGATATTAAAGGGTACAGTTCTATCCCAAAAAAAATAAAAGATTTTTATTTGCAAGCCGGTTATCAATTTATTACCAAACAATGGCGTGTACCTAAAAACACAGATTTTGCAACACCACCAAAAGCATATGGCTTATTGTCAGCCGAAATTGGAGGCTCATTTGCATTTGGGAAACAGCAATTAAATATCAGTGTAACAGCAAATAATTTATTGGATGAAATTTACCGAGACTACTTAGATAGGTTTAGATATTTTGCAAACAGCCAAGGACAAAATTATACGTTAAGAATAAAAGTACCATTAACCATTTACGATAAAAAATAATTAACCAAAAATAAATAACAACCAAAAACCAAAAACAAATGAAATCAATTATCACAACAGCAGCATTATTAGCAATGCTAGGAACTACTTTTACAGCGTGTAAAAAAGACAAAAAAGAGGACCCAGCTCCACAACAACCGGCTCCTCCTGCAAATGAAGCCGAGTTAATTACAACAATGAAAATTACACTACGCGATACAATAAATAATACCAGCGTAACCTATGTGTTTAGCGATTTAGATGGTGCTGGTGGAAATCCTGCGACTTTTGGAAATAGTGGAGCTGATTCTATAATTAATATTACAGCTAACCACGTGTATGAAGCCACCATCTTATTATTAGACCAAACAAAAACGCCAGTAGATACTATTTCGAATGAAGTAGAAGAAGAAGGTGCTGACCATATGTTCTTTTTTAATAGCATTGCACCAACTGGTACAACTTCTTATACTGTTAATTTAAGTGGAGGCACAACAATTAAGTACTTAGATTCAGATGCAAACAATCGAGGGATAGGCCTAGAAACCTTATGGACAGCAAATCCAACTTCTTCTGTTATAGAACCATTAAAAATTGAATTAAAGCACCAACCAGGAATAAAAAATGGCACTTACGCCCCAGGAGAGACAGATATACAGGTTGGATTTAAATTAAAGGTGAATTAATGTTAGTTATTGGTTGTTATAAAAGGTTGTATCGCAAGCATAAACCTACAACACAACCCTTATTAATTAGAAAATATAACCTGATTGGGGAATCAGAGCGAATTAAAAATTCGCACAGTGGTTTTAATTTCAATTAATATGACAAAATTAACAAATAAAGAGGTAGTATTCCACTACCTCTTTATTATTTAGAAACCTCACTCAACAAATACGCATAATCCTTAGCGCAATTTTCTCTCGAATAGTTATCTATTGAGGATGAATTAATAAAAAGCTGATTGGTTTTATATTTTTGGTATAACTCAACTACAGCTTTTTTTGTTCCTTCATAATCATCAAAATGAACCATAGTTCCGGCTTGTGTACTTTTTAATATAGCTGCAGCATCTGCATCGGGCAAACCAATTCCAAAAATTGGCCGTTTAGCTGCCAAGTATTCAAACAACTTACCGGATAAAACTCCGGCGTTATTTGGCGTATTATTTAGAGCTAACAATAAAACGGGCGATTGCGACATTAATTTTACAACATCGGTATGTGATAAGTAATCTGTTTTTTGAGAATTATCTATGATGCCATTTTGCTTTAAACTTTCAAAAGCAATAGCATCAGTTTTACCTGTAAATTTAATAATCAAGTCTTTCTTAAAATCGGAGACTTCTTTACATAAATCACCCAACACTTTCCATAAAGTATATGGATTTCTATCTTTATTTAATGCACCTATGTGATGAAATAAAAAACCATCCAATAGTTTCAAATCAGAGTCAAATTTAAAATCGTCCATATCAAAACCGTTAGTGATCACATCAACTTTTCGGTTACCTAATTTCTCCAAATCTTTACCGCAAGATGGACTAATGGTTACTACTTTATCAGCTTGAGTTAAAACCTGATGCTCTAATTTTTTATGTTTATTATCCGCAAACGAGGATAATTTTAATTGGCTATAAAAATCTATTTGAGTCCACGGATCTCTAAAATCAGCTATCCAAGGTAAATTAAATTTTCGCTTTAGTCCCATGGCAATAAGGTGCATACTATGTGGCGGACCTGTACTAATAATGGCATCAATCTTGTTTTTTATAATATAATCAGACAAATAAGAAATAGAAGGTTTAATCCAAAACTTACGCGCATCCGGAATAAAAAAATTACCACGTACCCAAATCATAGCTGATTGCATTAACGTATTTTCTTTCCCTTCAGATAAAAAACCTTGGTTTACTGTTTCTGTTTTTTTCTTTCGCATAATCTTACGATAGATATCGTAAGGCTCAGTAATTTGAGTTTTTAAAACCGTTAAATCTTTTGGAATATCTTTTAAAAGTGTTTCGTCATTAATAGGAAAATCAGGATTAGAAGGAGTATAAATAATAGGTTCCCAACCAAACTGTCTGAAATACTTGCTAAACTTTAGCCAACGCTGCACTCCTGCCCCACCCGTTGGAGGCCAATAATACGTTATGATAAGAACTTTTTTCACAATTTAATTTTTACTCTTAATTAATTTAGACTTTATCATATCAAATATTTCAGGAGATAATTTACATTGGTAAATAGAAACAATATAAAGCATTGAAACAAATGAACCTTTTATAAATAAATTGATAATAGCATTTGAACTTACATTCGGCAAAATATATCCTATAAATGTGCATGCAAAAATAAGCAGCAAAATTATAAATGATTTGATTGAATAAGGTTGAAACCTAAATTTATAATAAATAAAACAAAATTTAGAAAAGTTGTAAATCAATGAACCTGAAGCTGAAGCTATAGCCGCTCCATAAATACCATAGATAGGAATTAAAATGATATTTAATAGTATTGTTATAAGCAAGGTTCCAACCAATAAAAAAGTTCCTAATACATAATATTTTGAATAGAAGATGATGGCAGAATTTATACCGGTTGAAATATTAATTAGTGCCGCAACACTAACAATATAAACTACATTTAAACATTGCAAATATATAGCAGGTAAGTGACCAATTTGATAGACGTATTGCGTACATGTATTAATTCCTATAAATAATAAACCACCAATGATTAATAAATACTTTACGGAGTCTTTATATATTTTTTCAATTTCAGTATAGTTTTCTTTTGCAAAATTGTCGGCTATTTTGGTATGACTAATACGTTCCAATGCTCCCAAAGGCACTTCAATAAAAGAGGCAATAAATATAGCTGTGGTATAAACTGCAACTAATTCCAAAGAACTAGTTCCTAAAAACAAAACATCTATTTTTCGTAAAGCAATAGAAGCAAATGAAGCAAGGCATAAAAGCAAGCCAAACTTCATCATTTTTTTTACGGAGTGTTCTCTTAAAATATTTTTATTTAGTTTAAATGAAATTGAATCCACCAACAAAATATACCCAACAATAACCAATAATTCTATAGCATATAACCCAATAAATAAATACACATAATAATCTAAAGAAATCCATTTATTGAAGTACATTACAGTAATAACAATTGTTCCTAGCCTTAAACAGATGTCATTTAAAAAAGACGGAATGGTTGATTTAAACAGAGACTGACAATAAGCAGTAGTAATAGTTATTGCAGAAACAATAAAAGTAAAAGGAATAATAAAACTAAAATACTCAACAAATAAACTTGCCTTATCTACATAATGACTTGTAATTGTGGGTTTAAAAATCAATAAACAAATTGCAGAAATTACAAATCCTATAAAAAATACAAGCAATATAAGGCCAGCAAAACCATTATGTTTTAAATCTTTATTTTTAAAAAATGGAAAAAATTTAACGATGATATTTGGTAAGCCTAATGGAACTGCTAAGCCGATGATGTATGCAAAATCATAAAGTAACCTTGTTAATCCTAACTCTTCAGGGGTTAATAATTTAGGTTGAATGAAAATAATATTGATAGCACCTATCATAATACCTATGTAGGTTATAATGGTATTTTTTATGCCTTGTCGTTTTATAACTCCCACTCTATCTTAATTTATCTACCGCAAGAAGTAATTTCTCTTTTCTACTTTCAAATGTGTAATTATCAGCGACTCTTTGCCTCGCTTTTTTTCCAAGGTTCACTAAGTCAAAGTTATTTAAAGCCGTATTCATTAATTCATAAAGTTCGTTAATGTTTTTCTGTTTTAAAATATAACCACAATCCGAAACAATATCAGGCATTCCACCAACATTTGAAACTAGAGGAACACATTCGCATAACATCCCTTCTGACAAGGCATTAGGAAACCCCTCTGATAAAGATAGTTGCATATAAAACTGAATCTTGCTTAAAAATGGCCTTAGTTCATTATTAGGAATTTTATCTACTAACTTTATATTTGAAGGTGTTGGCTTATCAATACCCAATCCTCCAATAATATAAAAAATACAATGAGGAAACTTTGGTGCTATTTCAAAAATCAAATCAATGCCTTTTAAATTAAAGCCAAATCGAGAATCTAATCCCGCGCCTATAGTTACGAAACTATTTTTTTCTTTCTCGGTATCGCAAAACCATTTTTGAGAATCATAACCATTATGAATCACCTGAAATGGTGTTTTAATATTTGAAATAAAAAAACGA
>JBIKOX010000029.1:0-20485 GCA_044357775.1 Bacteroidia bacterium
ACCTTGTTTCTTAAAATCATTTGATTGATACGTATAATTATATTCTACCAAGGTTTGATGTACTGGTAAAATTAGGTGACATGATTTAAATGAGAAGGCCGTGGTTTTTGCTAAAAGTTTATTATTAAAATTACCATAACCAATGGAGGGAAACGAAACACAATCGGTTCCTCCTGCTACAACAATAGATTTTTTAAAAAATATTTTTGAAAATAATATTGGCAAAAAAGAATGATGTCCTGCAAATTGACAAACAATTAATTGAGCATTAAAAATAGTAGAGATAATAAAAACGACTTGCTTTACAAATAAAGAAAAGTATTTTTTCTTATTGCTTGTATCAAAGAAAAAATCCACAACATTATATTGTTCTTGCAAAATCTCAATGTCCTTTAAAACAAAAGAAGATTTACCTGCATGAAAATATAATAGCTTAGCTTTCACTATTTTTTAAGCCAATTTACTTTTAGTATTTTCTATTGCACGAATTATTTTACTCTTTACGTTAACATTTTTAACTGTTAAATCTTTTTTCATCACAATCGCTAAATAATCATTCACATCAAAATGCAATGAATAGGGATTCATTGAGTATAATTTAAAGCCATACGGATAAGAATTGTTCAATAAATCCTGCATTGATAATGATTGATCGATTATTTGAAGTTTGGCTGGATCATTTGCGCGCACCCAATTTAAATAATTAGGTTCTGGAATATTAATAATTACAGTAGCATTTGGAGTTGTTAAATCAGCAATAGTCTTAAAAATATTTGCGTGTTGTTCAACTGGAATATGTTCTAAAACATCAGGAAAAACAACAAAATCAAATTTAGTTTTATGAGTAAAATTACTCATGTCATCTACTAAAAACTCTGCTTTTTTATGAAATGAATTGCGCTTTTTAGCCATTTCAATACTTTCCGAACTTATGTCTAAACCAACAAAACTACCTTCGGTAATATATTTTAAAATTAAATTACTTACGGTTCCAATACCGCAACCAATTTCTAACACATTAGAATTAGATTTTAATCCTGCGTTCTTTAAGTTTTTTAAAATAGTTCGGTGTCTAATATTAATACCTAACTGTTTTTGATGCTCCTTAAATGTATCGTAATACTCTTTTACTTCTTCTTTGCTTGCCATACATCAAATATACAAATCAGTTGAGAAATAAAAAACGAATTAGAGATATATGGCACAATAATATATTAATACTGAAGATTAAAAAAAAGAAATACGATGAAAAAATAAGTATGTCGGCAAATGACAACTTATTTTTTTAAAGACAGAACTACTAAAATTATAACTTAAAATATTCCTTTGCTTGCATAGCAATTTCGTTACCGTAAGCCAAAGATGCAGTAGCAGCTGGTGAAGGTGAATTTATGACATGCATAGAATTTCCCTTGTACTCAATTTTAAAATCATCTAACATATTCCCTTCACCACTTAGTGCCATTGCTCTAATACCGCAGCGGTCGGCCGGAACTATGTCCTCCATTTGCAAATCGGGAATTAGTTTACGTAAACGATTCAAAAAATAGGTTTTACTAAACGCACCGCGATACTCATCTAAACCAAAACGCCAGTGTTTTTTAAAAAATTTCCAGGTTCCTTTAAAGCCAAAAGCTTCTAATGTATCTTTTAAATTAAAAGCAGTTTTACTATAACCTTCTCTATCAAAAACAAATACAGCATTTGGCCCACACTCTACCCCGCCTTTAATCATACGCGTAAAATGCACTCCTAAAAATGGAAATTCAGGGTTTGGCACAGGGTAAATTAAATTTTTAACTTTCGTCCTACCCTTTTCCGTCAAGTCGTAATAATCTCCTCTAAATCCTACAATAGCCGAATCTGTTTTTACCTGATCTTTTTTTGTAATTCTATCTGCTTGTAAACCGGCGCAAGAAATAATATACTTTCCAGTAAACGTTCCTTTTTCAGTTACTACATCGGTTGCATCATCTTTATGAATAAAATCAGTTACCTTATGTTCTGTTAAAACTTTACATCCATTATTTTTAGCATGTATTAACTCTACATATTTTTTAGCAACATCTGCATAATCAATAATACCTGTGCAAGGAACCCAAATACCTGCAATACCTTGACAATGTGGTTCAATTTCTTTTATGCGTTTAGCATCAATCAATTCAATTCCTTCTACACCGTTAGCTAAACCATTGGCAAAAACTTTATTCATATGTGCCAATTCACTTTCTTCGGTAGCTACAATAATTTTTCCGCAAAGATCATAAGCAATGTTATGTTCTTTTACAAAGTCTATTAACTCTCTTCTTCCTTCAACACATTTAATTGCTTTATACGAACCCGGTTTATAATAAATTCCCGAATGTATAACTCCTGAGTTATGACCAGTTTGATGGGCTGCGACTTCCTTTTCTTTTTCTAGAACTAAAATGGTTTTTTCGGAGTTATGTGCTTGTAATTTAAAGGCAGTTGCTAACCCGACAATTCCACCTCCAACAATTATTATATCGAAATTTGTATTGCTCATTTGTTATTATTGTAAATTTGACAAATATACAATTTCAGTTTCAAATTATTTACTAAACTCTTTAATACTCATTAGTATGAAAATTATTTGCATAGGTCGTAATTACGCCGAACACGCCAAAGAACTTAATAATGCAATACCATCTGAACCAGTTTTTTTCATGAAACCAGATACAGCTTTATTAAAAGATGGTGAGCCATTTTATTATCCGGATATTACCAAAGATCTTCATCATGAAATTGAGATTGTTATCAAAATAAATAAGGTTGGAAAACATATTGATGAGCAATTTGCCCATAAATATTACGATGAAATAGGCTTAGGTATCGACTTCACTGCCAGAGATTTACAATCTGAATGTAAAGCAAAAGGGTTGCCGTGGGAAAAAGCAAAAGCTTTTGATAATTCTGCGCCATTAGGAAAATTTACATCAAAAGATAAACTTGGTGATTTATCAGCAATTGAATTTGAATTAAAAATTAATGGCCAGTCTAGACAAGTTGGTAACACCAAAGATTTATTATTTAGCTTCGATCAAATCATTTCATACGTTTCAAAATACGTCACTCTTAAAGTAGGTGATTTAATTTATACAGGCACACCTTCAGGAGTTGGTGCAGTTGTAATTGGCGATAAAATTGAGGGGTACATTAAAGGCAATTTATTTTTAGAATTTGAAGTAAAGTAATTATTTACTTTTTACTTACCAGCCATGCATTTAAAGTTGATTATTTAGTCAAACTTATTCCACTTCTGTATCTTGGTTATAATCGTTATTTTTTGGGCCATCAATTGCACCGTAAATACGCCAAGTAGCATAAACACTTTTATTTAAGCGGTTACTTAAAACGATAATCGTTAGGCTATCTTTTAATCTTCGATGAAACGACGTGCGATATCCATGCCACCAACCATTATGAAAAACTTCTTTGGTTTCATCGTTCATATTTTTCATCCTCCATCCAAAACCATAATTACTTGTTTTTTTTTCAGAACTATGCGGTGTATAGGCTAGCTGCTGAGTGGTTTTATGGAGCAACTTATGCTGATACAAAGCTGTGCTCAATAAAAATAAATCGTAGGAAGTTGTGTAAATACCTTTATCACCTAAAATACCATCATACATATCATGAGGCACACAACCAAACTTCATAGTGTAACCACAAGTTATTTCTTCATTTGTTGAGTCAATATTTAGTGCTGTATAACTATGATTCATTCCTATTGGTTTAAATAAATCATCTCTTAAAAAATTAGAAAAACTTTTTTTTGAAATCTTTTCTATAATTAACGCTAACAACGCATAATTGGTATTGCAGTAATTAAAACGGATATCAGGATTCAAATAAGCTTTAGGCTGATGTTTAATCATAATATCTAACATATTTTGATTACTCAATCTAGATATATTATTTTCTATAAATTGCCCACAAAAATAGCTGTAATTGGGCAAACCCGATCGATGAGATAACAAATGCTTAATTGTAATTTTATTATACGGAAAATCTTCTAAAATATCTGAGACCTTGTCATCTAAATTTAATTTTCCTTGCTCAAATAATAATAAAACAGCCACGCTAGTAATTACTTTAGAAACGGACGCCAATTGAAAAATAGAGGAATCTGTTAAAAGCTTATTAGCTTCTTTTTTGCTATAACCAAACGATTTTTGATAAATTATATTACTTCCTTTTGCAATCAAAACATTTCCATTAAAAGCATTTGATTTATGCAGCTTCAAAAACAAAGTATCTAACCTATAAATTTCGTTTTTATAAGTAACTGAATCTATTTTAGAATTAACAGTAGGTTTTTCAGGTACTTTATAATTGTTATTTGTTTCAGGATTTTTTGTTTCGTTGCAATTAAGAATGAAAAAAGAAAAAAAAATAAGCGATATAATGTATTTATAGAATAACAATTGAGTATAATTTTATGTATTTACAATTTTAGCAATAAATTGAATTAATTAGTTTACAGTTGTTTTATTTAATTAAATACGCGATGTTAATTACAAACTATAAACATATGCTACTTTTTTTATTTTCCGGATAAATTGATTGTTTATCAGAAAAAAAAATTATTTTTGACTAAACAGCACTATATTCATCAAAAAAAAATACTATGTCAACAGCATCCAAACATCCAAAAGGGTTATTATTTTTAGCATTTACTGAATTTTGGGAACGCTTTGGATATTATTTAATGATTGGTATTTTCTTCCTTTACATGACTACCGATATGAAAGATGGCGGATTTGGATGGGAAAATGCTAAAGCGGCCGATGTATTTGGAACCTTTATAGCTTGCGTTTATTTGACACCTTTTATTGGCGGATTATTAGCAGACATGAAATTAGGTTACCGACTTTCTGTATCATTAGGAGGTATACTAATGGGTATAGGATATTGCTTACTTTCAATAAGGGAGGAGTGGGCTTTTTTTACGGCGTTAGGAATTATGATTATTGGAAATGGTTTTTTTAAACCAAATATTTCTACGCTTTTAGGAAATTTATATAATAATCCGGCATATAAAGCTAATAAAGATACAGGCTATAATTTATTTTATATGAGTATTAATTTAGGGGCATTTGTCTGCAATTTTATAGCAGCCTTTATGCGCATTAAGTATGGTTGGAATTGGGCTTTTATTGCAGCAGGAATAGGTATGTTTTTAGGTGTAATTACGTTTTGGATTGGCATGAAACACTATAAGCATGTGGATGTTAGAAAAGAACCTAAAGCCGAGGATAAGCTTGTAATTACGCGTTTTTTAGCCGTACTAGGTGTGGCGGTTGGATTTGGATTAATTGGATGGTTTATTCCTGATACCATTTTTGGAAGTGATAGTACTGATGCGTTTTTATCTGCTTGCATTCCTGTTATTTATTTTTATTATACAATATACAAAAGTTGTACGATTGAAGAGCGCAAACCAATGGGAACCATGTTCACCATTTTTGGCATCGTAATTATTTTTTGGGCAGTATTTAAATTAAATGGCACGGCTTTAACAACCTATGCCAATTCATATACCGACAGAGAAATGCCATCTGCGTTAGTTGCCCCTGCAAAATTATTGTACCAATGCGATAACTCGGTTGTAGCAAAAAACGATTCCGTTTATCAATTAGATGAACATTTTAGAAGAATTAAAGATGCTAATGGGGTTGCTAAAAAGTGTATTGATTATCCACCCTACTTTAAAAACTTAGCACCCGAAAAATATCCAGCCCAAGGTGAATCCCTAAATTTAATTCCAACAGAAATTTTTCAATCGATTAATCCTTTTTTTGTAGTGTGCTTTACGCCATTAGTTGTTATGTTTTTTGGATTTTTACGTAAAAGAAAAAAAGAACCAACAACCGCAACAAAAATTGCTTGGGGCTTATTAATAAGTGCATTATCAACGTTAGTGATGGTATTAGCTGTTAATTATTCGGGAAATGGTATAAACAAATCAAGTGCCATGTGGCTTGTTGCAAGCTATGGTGTAATTACTATCGGAGAATTGTTCTTGAGTCCTATGGGACTGTCGATGGTGTCTAAATTATCCCCTAGCCGCTTTACAGCTTTAATGATGGGAGGTTGGAGTTTAGCAACTGCCATTGGAAATAAATTAAGCGGAGTATTAGCTAAAAACTGGGATAAATTTGATAATAAGGCTAACTTCTTTTATTTAAACTGCTTGTTGCTTTTAATTGCAACAAGCGTGATGTTCATGCTCCTTAAACGTTTGAATAAAGTATTTAACGAAGGTTAATTTACTGTTCAAATCGGTGCAGTTATTTCTGCTTTGTAGCAATCATAAAATTACTATTCTTATCCTTAAAATTATATCCTATACCAAAACCAATTGGCCTAGAACCTTGCTGTTTATATAAAGAATCTAAATCTTTTTGATAAAAGTCAGAAAACATGGGGATAGGTTTTAAATATTGACCAAAGAATGTATAGTTCCATTGGCGACTATCCTCTAAAAAATAATGAAACGCAATTCCACTATCATCTTGTACAACATGCTCGCTTTGATTTAAAATTACATTTCTTATCATCGAAAAATAACTTTTATGCATTAAATACGAAGCGCCTTTTAAATAGGTATTGATTGTTCCCATAGATTTTAAATAAGTAATAAAACCTTTATTTGATTTTAAACCTCCATCTGCTGCATTTAATGAAAAATAATATAACGTCTTTAATTGTTTATGAATATCCACAAACTTAATTTCAACACCTTTAGTATTTGTTTTTAATTTCTTCAAATCTTCAAATGATTTCACAAACTGAATAGCTCCCAAAGTATCAACAGTTAAAGCTTTTGCCGAACAAAACTGATTGCCAGTGCGCTTTAAAAATAAAAATAATAAGTGTAACGTACCATCTACTTCATTATTTTTTAAATCACTTTTCATACTCTGAGTTCTAAAAAAACTAAACTTTAAAATTGCATTCAGTGATGTATTTACTTTATTGAAATACGTATCCAAAGAATCTGAATCTTCCTTGATAAAAGTTGGTAAACTACCAACAGGTTCTAGGCCAATCATAACATATTTATCTGCTTCCGGAAAAAATGTTTGTGCATACAAAATATCTGGACCAGAAAAAGGATAAAACAACGTAGGTTGTGCTTTTACAACTTTTGAAATTTCGTTCGCTTTAAAATTCCTCAAATTAGTTAAACGACTAGAATCGAATGCCATCCAACGCTTATCAAAATTTTTACTGAATACTTTAAAATCTGAAGTTGATTGAATGAATTTGTAAATTGAACTAGAATCTGCAATACCTGACATGATATTAGCAATAGAGTTTAAGGTGTCGTTTATTGGAGCAGTGCTAATTGCATTAATTAATTGGAGAGAATCTACTGTTCCTTTTGAATCCTCATTTTCATTATTGATAGTGTCTTTTTTTAATTCACTAGCCTTTTCTGAAGAGGATGAAGAGCATCCAACAACGAACACTAAGATAGTTGCGCATAAAATTGCTTTGATTAACATAATTGCTTTTGCTTTGATAGTTGTTTTCCAATAAAATAAACTAATCCTCCAATCGCGACATTTAACAGCCCTAATAGCGATTCGGTTGGTTTTTGAGTAAATACAAAATAAATAGTAAAAGCGTTTAATAATAAAAATAAAATAGGTGTTATCGGATATCCCCATGTTTTATAGCCAACATTAGTTACTTTTTTTAGTCTTAAAATAAAAACGCTGCTAACTGTTAAAAAAGTAAAGATGCTTAAGCTAAATCCCACAAAAGTTAAAACAGCTTCAAATTGTGCTGTAATTATAAGTAAAGTGGTAATTATAGATTGAGTAATAACTGCTGCGTAAGGTACTTGAGCATTATTTACTTTTGATAAAAATGCCAACATTGGCAAATCCTCTCCCATCGATTTTATAATTCGAGGACCTGCCATAATCATAGCACTAATGGAAGACAATAATAAGAACGCAATAATAATACTCATTAATTTACCAATGGAAACTCCGAAAATATGCGTTGCACTAACATGACCAATTTCTAAAACACCTGTTAATTCGAACATTGGCGCGCTATATAAAAAAATAAAATTTAAAAGGACGTAAATAACAGTTACAATCAAAGTTCCTAACAACAAAGCTTTGGGTAAATTTTTCTGCGGATTTTCCATGTCGCCTGCTAAATAAGATGCTGCATTCCAGCCGCTGTAAGCGTATGACACATAGATTAATGATACCCAAAAACCAGCACTAAAAATTTCATTCATAGAAGTTGTTTGAGGTGCAATTGTAATTTCATGGCTTGGTGTATGAATAAATCCTGCTATAATAAATCCCACAATAACAACCACTTTTAAAAAGGTTAATGTTTTTTGAACACCACTACCAATTTTTAAATTCAGCGAGTGCACTAATGTAATAATGGTAACAACAGACAAAGCGCAAATGGTTATATTTATTTCAGGAATAATTTTATTGACATATGTACCTAAAGCCATGGATGCTAAAGCTACTGGTGCAGCAAAACCTACAGTTGATGAAACCCAACCTGACATAAAACCTACAGCAGGATGCATTAATGTTGATAGGTAAACGTATTCGCCTCCACTTCTAGGAATTGCAGATCCCAATTCTCCATAAACTAAAGCACCACAAAAAGAAATGATCCCACCTAACAGCCAAAGAATTAAAATACTGAACACGGAATGTATATCAAATAATTGAAAACCTAAACTTGTAAATACACCAGTGCCAATCATATTAGCAATAACTAAAGAAATAGCGGTGTAAAATCCAATCTTGTAGGTTGCACTCATTAATCGAATGATTGTGTTGATTTAGAAGAAAGTTCTAACATAATTTGGTATTCCTCAGGAGATAAATCGTTATAATAAAAATTAATAGGATTCACCTTTTCTCCGTTTTTTATAACCTCGTAATGCACATGCGGGCCAGTGCTTAAGCCGGTACTTCCAACATAGCCAATCAAATCTCCTCGTTTAACTTTTATGCCAGGTTTTGTTGCCATTTTACTCATATGGCCGTATAGAGTCTGATAACCAAATCCATGATTTATTACCACATGATTTCCGTATCCTTGAGCCGAAGCATCCGCTACTTCAACTAGACCATCTCCTGTTGCATAAATCGGTGTACCCTGCTCTGCTGTAAAATCCATTCCTGCATGAAATTCTTGCGTTTTATAAATGGGATGTGTTCTCCAGCCATAACCACTGGGCATATGTTTTAAATTTTTGTTATTTAATGGCATAATAGCCGGAATTGAAGCAATTAACTTTTCCTTTCCCTTTGCCATCTTAACTACTTCATCAAACGATTTTGATTGAATATATAATTGTTTTGTAATTCTATCCAATCGTTCAGTAGCTGCTTTCATTAAATCAGAATTTTCATATCCTTCCAAATCTTTATAACGATCGCTTCCTCCAAAACCAGCTTTACGGATGGATGTTGGAATAGGTTCTGCTTCAAAAATAACGCGATAAATGTTATCGTCCCGATCTTGCAAGTCATTTAAAACTGTTTGTACTTGATTTATTTTTTTGCTTAATAAGTCATACTGTAATTTCAATACTTCTGCTTCTCTTCGTAATTGCTTTTCTTTGGGAGAATCAATAAAGCGATAGGCAATTAACATGGTTATAGTTGCAAATACTAATCCAATTGCTAAATACGAAAGTACTTGCAACATACGCTGCTTAAAAGTAACTTTTACTTTTTCGTAGGTAAGCGATTTTGTATTAAACTTATATTTTATTTTAGACATTTGATCCCAAAAAGGATAGCAAAGATAACAAAAATGAGTTATTTACTTATAAAAAAGTAGTTGCTTTTAAAAATATAGCAACCATGAAAATCGAAATTAATAATTTCGATTTTCATGGTTAGATTAATTTAAATAAATCTTTAGTAATAAATTCTTCTAAAGAAATTATCTTACTATTTTGTCTTGTTTTATAGGCCATGCCCGATGGAATAACTACAAAAGACATGGGACTACCTAAATCATCTAAAGCCTCATAAAATCCTTTACTAACAGATGGCGACAACGAATATTTAATCTCAATGGCTGCAATGGCTTTTAATCCTTTCACTAATATTAAATCTATTTCGGCACCCTGATGTGTTCTATAAAAAAACGGACGGATATAGTTAGGCAACTTTTTACAAATTTCCTCAATCACATAACCTTCCCATGAAGCACCGGTAATAATGTGTCCAGGTAAATCTTTAAGATTTGTAATTTGATTAAAATGATGTAAGATGCCGCTATCTCTAATATAGATTTTTGGTGCTTTAACTAAACGTTTAGTGGTATTAACGTACCAGGCCGGTAATTTTCGCACCATATAAGCTCCTTCTAATAAATCTAAATACTTATTAGTTGTAGGTGCCGATATTCCTAAGGAACGTCCAAAATTAGCAGCATTCCAAACACTGCCTTGCGTACCTGCTAACATTTCCCAAAAGTTTTTTACAATAGAACTTGATAACATCACGCCAAATAATGCGGATAAATCTCTTTCGGCAAATGATTTCACGAAATTTTCTCGCCAACGTTCAGCTATTTCATTGTTTTTTGCATTTAACGCGCTCGGAAAACCACCCCTTAACCAATGTGTGGTTAATTTAACTTTTGCTTTTAACGCTTCTGTTAAGGATATGGGATATATTTCTAAGTAACAGATTCTTCCTGCTAAACTTTCCGATACACCTTTAACAAGTTCCGGAGCCGCAGATCCTGTGAGTAAAAATCTGCCATTTACTCTTTTCTCATCTACTTCGGGGCGTAAACACGAAAAAATTTCCGGTCGGTATTGTACTTCATCGATAATCACAAAATCATTACGATGGTTTAATAAATACAATTCAACATCTTCAATTTTTTTTAGATCGGATTGTTTTTCTAAATCTAAATAAACTGCTTCTTTTTTATTAACTACTTTAAATGATTTGGCAATAGTTGTTTTACCGACTTGTCTGGGCCCTAAAAGGCAAACAACAGGAAACTCCTTTAGCATTAATTCAATTTTTGATATTATATCTCTGTTAATCATTGTACAAATATAAATAATTTACCATGAAAATCAAAATTTATATTTTCGATTTTCATGGTAAATAAAAGCACCATAATTCAATATTTTTTCAAAAGACAATAAATTACTGCCATGAAAATCAAAATTCATAATTTCGATTTTCATGGTAATAAGTATATAATAATTAGTGCGATACATCATAAATTATTTGTAAATAGTGAATAATTTGTGATTTGAGTTGCAAGTGTTTTTACTATATTCGCTACTTCTTTTTAAAACATTATGGAATCAAATAAAGTACGTCAAACATTTTTAGATTTTTTTAAATCAAAAGGACACGAAATTGTGCCTTCTGCTCCAATGGTTGTAAAAGGTGACCCTACCTTAATGTTCATTAACTCAGGGATGGCTCCTTTTAAAGATGTATTTTTAGGCAATGCTGTCATTAAATATCCCCGCGTAGCTGATACTCAAAAATGCTTACGAGTGAGCGGTAAGCACAACGATTTAGAAGAAGTTGGGGTTGATACCTATCATCATACCATGTTTGAAATGTTAGGTAATTGGAGTTTTGGAGATTATTTTAAAAAAGATGCCATTGCCTGGGCTTGGGAACTTTTAACAGAAGTTTATAAGATTGACAAATCTCGTTTATACGTTACTGTATTTGAAGGCAGTGTTGAAGAAAACGTTCCGTTTGACCAAGAGGCTTATGATACCTGGAAATTATACGTTGATGAAAATAGAATTTTAAAAGGAAATAAAAAAGATAACTTTTGGGAAATGGGTGACACAGGCCCTTGCGGACCATGCACAGAAATACATTATGACGGAAGAACTGACGAAGAAAGAGCAAAAGTAGAAGGAGCAACTTTAGTGAATAATGATGATCCTCAAGTTATTGAAGTTTGGAACAACGTATTTATGGAGTTTATGCGTAAAGCCGATAAAAGCTTAGAAAAACTACCTGCACAACATGTAGATACAGGAATGGGCTTTGAGCGTTTAGTGCGTGTTTTACAGGGAAAACAATCAAATTATGATACGGATGTATTTACGCCATTATTAAATAAAATTGAAGAGTTAAGTGGTTTACGTTACAAACCTGAAGAGGAAGAAAAACATAAAAAGCAGTTGATTATTAATATTGCAATGCGCGTTATTGCAGATCATATTCGAACCATATCTTTCTCTATTGCTGACGGACAATTACCAAGTAATACAGGAGCCGGATATGTTATTCGTCGTATTTTAAGACGCGCTATTCGTTATGGTTACCAATCTTTAAATATTAAAGAACCCTTTATGCATCGCATCGTTCCTACATTGGCACATCAATTAGGACAACAATTCCCAGAGTTAAACACGCAAAAAATATTAATTGAAAAAGTAATTAAAGAAGAAGAAATTTCTTTTTACAAAACTTTAGAAATTGGATTAAAACGTATTGATCAGGTTTGTATTGATTTAACTAATTCTCACACAGGCAAAGTAATTGATGGAAAAATTGTTTTTGAATTATACGATACATTTGGTTTCCCTTTAGATTTAACCTCTTTAATTGCTCGTGGTTACGATTTAAGTATTGATGAAGAGGAGTTTAATCGTTTATTAACCGAACAAAAAAATCGATCACGCGCTGCAACATCTATAGATACGGATGATTGGATGTTGATTGAAAAAAACAAAAAATCAACTGATAATTCAATTTCCGAAACAGAATTTGTTGGTTACTCTGAATTAGAATGTGAATGTAATATTATTCGTTACCGAAAAGTTAAATCGAAAAACAAGGAGCAGTTTCAGATTGTTTTAGATAAAACTCCTTTTTATGCAGAAAGTGGCGGACAGGTTGGAGATGCCGGCATCGTTGAAAATATTAATGAAACTATACATATTACTGATACAAAAAAAGAAAGCGGAGTAATTATTCATTTTTGCGATAAACTTCCTGAAAATATGGAAGCTAAATTTACAGCAAGAGTTAATAAAAACAGACGAGCCTTTACTGAAAATAACCATAGCGCCACTCACTTATTGCATGCAGCTTTGCGTTCGGTTTTAGGAACTCATGTGGAGCAAAAAGGAAGTTTAGTAAACGAAGAGTATTTACGTTTTGACTTTTCTCACTTTTCTAAAATTACAGATGAAGAATTACACGAGATTGAAAAAATAGTAAATACAAAAGTTCGCGAAAATATTTTCAGTAACATTCAACAAATGACCATCGATGATGCTAAGAAAACTGGCGCCATGGCATTGTTTGGCGAAAAATATGGCGATGTCGTTCGTGTGGTAGAGTTTGATAAAAACTACTCTATTGAATTATGTGGAGGAACTCATGTTAAAGCAACTGGACAAATTGGTTATTTCAAAATCACTTCCGAAAGTGCTGTAGCAGCAGGTATTCGTCGTATTGAAGCTTTAACTGCTATTAAAGCCGAAGAGTTTTTTGATAATCAAACTGCTACTTTAAATGAAGTTAAGGCCTTATTAAAAAACAATAAAGATGTTGTAAAAAGCTTAAGTAATTTAGTTGAAGAAAATAACGACTTACAAAAGCAATTACAATCTTTATTAAAGGAGAAGGCACAAACAATTAAGCAATCTCTTTTAACAAAAGTAGAATCTAAAAACGGCATCAATGTGATTATTGAAAAAATAACCTTTGATAGTGCTGAAGAAATAAAAAATATCTTGTTTGAAATTCGTAATCAGGTAGAAAATTGTGTATGTATTTTAGGTGCCGAAGTAAAAGGAAAGCCAAGCATTTCGGTAATTATTGATGACAATTTAGTGAAAGAAAAAAACTTAAATGCTGGTAATATTATTCGCGATTTAGCAAAAGAGATTAACGGTGGCGGAGGTGGTCAGCCTTTTTATGCTCAAGCTGGTGGCAGCAAATTAGAAGGTTTAAGTTCTGCAATCGAAAAAGCAAAAAGTTTGTTTTAAGTAAAATTTGCAACAAAATTTGACTACAGAATTTCATAAAACTGAATTTCTGTAATCAAATTTTTATTTTTTTGACTAAAATTTCATCTACCAGAAACACATTTCACTCAGCCAAAAAGCTATTTCACCCTTTAATTTTATAATTTCACTCAGTCAAGATAAAAATAATAGGTTTGATTTTCAGACACTTAAGTTTTCAGGGTAATTTATTTCACTTTTCACTGTAACTATTGTACTGCTTTTGTATTATAAAGCCGTAATGCTTTTAGACGCAGTTCATATGGAATTTTCACCCCGATATCACCATACCGCCGATATGTTGCTTGATGAGCAAACAATCATTGAGGCTGCGAAACAAAACCCTGAACATTTTGGGCCTTTGTACGACAAATATTACAAACAAATCTTTGGATACGTATACCAACGTATGGATGATAAAGACACCGCCTTTGATTTAACAGCTCAGGTGTTTTTAAAAGCATTAACTAATATTCAAAAATATGAGTTTAAGGGTGTGCCTTTTGCTAGTTGGTTATATCGAATTGCACACAGCGAAGTAATGCAACTGTTTAGAAATAATCAAAAACTACGCACGGTAAATGCTGATGTAAGCGACTTAAGAAATATTTGCGAAGAAGTAGAAGAAGAATACATGGAGCAATATAAAGGAATCTTAATGACTGTAATTAAAGATTTACCGGAAGATGAATTACAATTAATTGAATTGCGCTTTTTTGAAAAAAGAGCATTTAAAGAAATTGCGGAAATTTTAAACTTAACAGAAACAAACGCTAAAGTAAAATTATATAGAATACTAGAACGAGTAAAAAAAACGTTGACTAAAAAATCAAAATAATGGGAACAAAATTTAATCTTAACAGACAACCGGTACCAGACGAGGAAATTAATTCACACAAAGATTTTGGGGAACTAGTAAGCAAATTTAAAAAACAAAGCATCGAAAAAGCCCGAAGTGATGTTAGTTTTTTAAAAAACAAAAAAGCGACCTATTCGGCAATCATAGCCGGAGTTGCTGTTATTTGCACCGTTACCTATTTTTCAGTTTTTAAACAAGAAACATCAAAACAAAACTCGCATGATAAAATAATTACTTTACAATCTAAACCAAGTTCTCCTTCCAAAAAGCTAAATTCAGCTTTTATTGCACCGCCTGTAAAAAAGCTAAATGTTCCTTATACTTCCTATAAAGTAAAAGCAGAGCAAGGTGCCACCATAAAACATAAAACTAATTCAAAAATTATTATTCCAAAAAAAGCCTTCGTAAATAAACAAGGTCAGGATATTATTGGAGATGTTGAACTTGAATACAGAGAGTTTCATAACCAAGCTGATATTATTGCCAGTGGAATTCCAATGAGTTATGATAGTGCCGGAGTTAAATCAACTTTAGAAAGTGCTGGCATGATTGATATTAGGGGTTATCAAAATGGAGATCCAGTATTTATAAATCCAAAAAAACAAATCACAATTGAGTTTAAATCTGAATATACAGCAGATAAATATAATATGTATGTATTAGATACGATTGCCAAAAACTGGATGTATGTTAGCAGAGATAATTCCTTAAGGGGAGAGAAAAAATCTGAGATAGAAAAGAGAAAGAATGGGAAAGAACCTTTAGTTCATTCAGTTTCAAAGAAAGAAAAAGAATTGCAAAAACAACTTGATGCTATTCCTCCGAAAATTGAAAATGAAAAAATAGATTACTCAAAAAAAGTAACTCAACTACCTAAAACTATTGCCCCCACAAAACCTATAAAAGTTACAGCAGGAAGACCTCAATTTAAATTAGAGGTTAATTATAATGAGTTCCCGGAATTAGCGGCCTATAAAAACGCTGTATTTGAGGTGGGTACTGAAAATAAAAACTATATTTCAAACATTGCAGAAATTACATGGGGCAGTGCTGAAATTTCGGAAGGCACTCAAAAAGGTAAAAACTATTTACTGACCTTAAAGTTAGGAAAGCAAGTTGAAAAATTAATTGTCTATCCTGCTTTAGCTGGCGCTGATTACGACAAGGCTTTAAAATCGTACGAAAGCAAATTCAATGATTATAGAACAATTATTGCGAAGCGTGAAGCTGATGAAAAAAAATTGAAAGAAGAATTTGAGGCGAAGCAAGTTGCATTTGTTGCTGAACAAAAAATCATTACTGAACAAATGATAAAAGAACGAATACGCTTTCAAAAAGAACAGGAACAACAAATAAATACTAATTTCAATTCAACAAGCAGTGAAGCAAAAGTTGTTCGCACCTTTGAAATTAAAAAATTTGGCATTTGTAATTCTGATCGCCCAGAAAGTATGCCAACAGAAGCTACAATGCATCCAATTTTCACAACCAATGCTAAAAGAACTTTTTTAAGAGCAGATCAAACCTACTTGATTTGTCAAGACAAAAACTTGGTCTATAATTTTGGTAGAGAACCAATCACTTATAATCCGAAAAACAAATATATAATTTGCATCATGTCTAACAATAAATTATATGTATGTGAAAAGGAAACTTTTGCAAAGTGCGCTGCAAATAAAGAAAATAAAATTCCTATGAAAGAAATCAGTGCAGACATAAACGACGCATTTGATTTAAAAATGGCATTAGGTATTTAATGAAATTTACACCTCTACCCTATTATGTTAAAAACAATATTACTAAGCATTAGCTTTGCTGCGCTTTGTTTATCTTTTATAAAAAAGAAATCTTTTATTCCGCCTGGAACAGTTCAAATTAACGATAGTTTATTTGCAGATGAAACTGAGATTTCAAATTTTAGCTGGTTAGAATATGAACTGTGGACAAAAGCAATTTATGGTAAAAATTCAAAAGAACATTTAGCTACATTACCTGACACTTCAGTTTGGATAGAGAAATTAGCGTATAATGAACCTTATGTAAAATATTATTACAGACATATAGCGTACAAAGAATATCCTGTAATTGGAATTAGTTATGAGCAAGCTACAGCTTTTTGCAAATGGAGAACGGAAAGGGTGAAATCATTTCTCACAATAAAAAAAGATTTTAAAAATCAGAACTTTGATTATCGTTTACCCACTAAAAGTGAATGGGAAAAATTAGCTGAAACATCAACTAATTTTCTTAAAAATAATGGCAAAAATAATAAAGGCGTATATCAAATAAATTGCATACATATTATAGATTCTGCCGGTACAAAAAAATATGATTATATAGAAAATGCAGATGTTACAACTCCTGTTAAAACATACATAAAAAATTTTTACGGATTACATAACATGCTTGGGAATGTTGCCGAAATGGTTCAAGAAAAAGGAATATGCAAAGGAGGCGGTTGGAGAAATAACTTGGAAGAATGTAGGGTTGGCAAGAATCAAGACTACACTAAACCAACTGCTTGGTTAGGATTTAGATGTGTTTGTGTCATTCGTCAAAGTTAGTGCTACTAATAAACACATTGATTGCGCAACCTTTAGAATGTTTATACCATTAGCTTTTATAGTTTAGTTTTTTTGTTCTCGACTGCGCTCGAACTGACAAACAAGCCTTAATGTTTTTTTAGTCTATTTTATATGAGCTAATGGTATTACTTCAAATTTATTAAAGTTCATAGCTAAAAAAAATCCCTCGTAGTGAGGGACTTTTTTTAAAACCAATTTAACACCTCTTAAAATTAAAGGTATAAGATAAATAATCGAAAATTACTGTATGATTAATTTGCGCGTAATTTTTTCGTTATTATATGTGAGATTTACGAAGTAAACTCCAGCATTTAATTTAATATCGTTTATTAAAATATTATTAAATCCATTTTCAACATCAATATCTTTTTGATAAACATTTCTACCACAAATATCAGTAATAAACACATTAAATTTCTCAGATATTTTAGCATCTATCATTAAATAAAATTCGCCTGATGTTGGATTTGGCGCTAGCACATATTCAAACTGAGTCAATACGTTTTCGTTGATGCCAACAGCAACATAACAAGGTGCGTTTATGCCTGTTGAAAAAGTTGGAGCAGAAATATGTGTCATATTACTAAAATCAATATAACATGCATAACGCACGCTATCAACAAATGGATTACGATTACCTTGCAATGAATCTAAAAAATCATTACGAGAAATTTCGTAAGAATCTGGTAAGTCTTGAAAATGCCATTTTTTTATAATATTTTGATCTTGACCATAAGCAATTGTAGCGCTAATAGGATTTTTAAACTTCCAGTTTTGAACTACACCATACGCATCCGTTTGTCCATTATAAGCTGTAGCCATATACATAACTGCTCTTGCCCAATCTCCTTTGTGATTTGCTCTTGGTTCAAAAACTGTTTGACCTAATGCATTTTGTCCTCGCTTTGATGCCAAAAATGAACTTTGCACAGTTACAATTTCTCCCATCGGAAAATTACTACGAACAGCGTTTACATCATTTTGATTAGTTGGAAACAAATGATGCTGATCGTTATATTCTTTTCTCTCTACATTATTTGGAGCATTACCCGATCCATCAGAAGGATTAGTTGGCATCCATTGGTGACAATAGCTATGTTCACGGCTAATATAACTAAAATCAAATGGTTCGTTATAAACATAATTCTCACCACTATAAACACAGGTTACTACTTTTTTTCCAGCAATTGTATCACGAGCTGTAAATAATTTAATCATGGTCTCATCGTAATTTCCATAAAAAATAGAACTATGAGTATAAATTTTAGTAGATAAGGATGTTAAAAAATTAGTATTTGTTACATTTAATGATGTGTATTCCGAAACTGGCTGCATTGTTGCTAATGCAGTAAAACTACCTGATAACGGACTCGTTGTTAAATAACTAACAAATGATCCTGAACCATTGTAAGAAAATACAGCTAATTGATAAGGTAATGCAGCGTAAATATTACTGATACCAATATTTGTTCCATTTCCAGAATAAATAACTTTGCTACCGCCAATAGCATCACCAATTTGATAAGAAACTCCATTTACGGGGATATCTGAAATAGCTGCAGCACTTTGTTTCTTTAAAATTAAATAACCGCTTGGAGAACCTGACGCTGAAGCAAACGATGCTGAAGCTCGGTATGATTTAATATTTGAAAAAGATAAATTTGTAGCTTGAGCTGAAGGTTGAGAAGCTAAATTGCCACCAATACCATTTAAATTAATTACATAAGTTCCTTCATTTGCATCATTATTATTAATAGTTAAAATGGCAGAACGTGTACCTGCAGAACTTGGATTAAATGCCAAGGTTAAAGGCACATTTGAAGATGGATTAACTACTGAAGGAGCTGTTGGAGCCGTTACCGTAAAATCAGCAGCTGCCACACCAGTTAATGCAAACGAATTAATATTTAATGAAGATATACTTCCTAAATTTTCAATTGAAAAATTCACAGTAGTTGGCGTTCCAACTGCAGAATTAAACAGCGCTGAGTTACCGCCTGATAATATGGTGTTTCCTGCCTGTTTCACATTTATTTCTTGCGCAGTAATAGGTGCTGCAGCAATATTAATTTCATCTAAGCCAACATTATTTCCAGTTACTTTTGTGGCAAATATCCACTTTAAATATCTAGAACTTGCATTTGGAGTAACCGTATAATTTACATAGGCAGCATCGCTCAAAGTGTTTGCAAAAACAGTTAAATCTGTCCAAGTGGTTCCATTAACAGATTCTTGTAATTTAAATGTACCTGACCACGCACCCCCCGTGTTCCATCCTTTTAGATAATAACTCACTACTCCTATTTGATCTACCGTATTTACTTGCACGTACTCATTTGCAATATCAAGTTTTGCAGCTAAGCCAGCTTGACCAGTGCCATAGGTAAATGTTCCGCCAATATTAGAAGACCAACTTCCTGGATATAGCGTATTAGCTGTAAAGCTAGTTGCGGAAATAAATCCTTCAAATTTTTCGCCTGTTGGCAATGGAGTTTGTGCATTTACATTTGTTATTGCTAAACCTAAAAAGGCAGCAACTAATTTAATTTTTTTCATATTTGTTATATTAGTAATCATTATTTAAAAAGTCAATTTGGTTCCAACAACAAAAGTGCGGCCTGCACCAAAAAATACAGAAGCAGATGCTGCATTCCAACCATTGGCACTTGTTGATGCCCCATTATTTTGCCCGTCGTTTATATAAATTGTGTTTAAAACATTATTTATAGTTGCGTATACATTTAGCTTAAAAACCCCAAACGGTAAATCATATCCAGTACTTAAGTCTAATAATCCATAACCTGGCATCATCCAACTTTCACGATCCTTGTTATTTGCTTGCAACTTAACAGGATCAAAATTAGCATAGTTTTTATCGAAATAAGTGTAGCGTGGTTTAAAATAAAATCCTTTAAAAGGCATGAAACGAACGGCCATGCCAAACTGTTTTTGTGCGGCATTACCCACATGAACACCTAATGCCGAATAATTTAA
>JBIKOX010000150.1:0-7711 GCA_044357775.1 Bacteroidia bacterium
GCATCATACCAGAAGTTGTATTTGGATCATTTAAAAACATTTTACCATCTGTGCTTAAAAATCCATCAATACGAGCATACACATCAAAACATAATTCGGTAAACAAACGTTCACACTCTTTTCTGATAGCGTTAATTTGATGATCTGCTGCCTCTATAGGTGTAATTTTACGAGACAACCCTGGTAAATATTTACTTCGGTAATCAAATAATTCTTTTCCCTTTCTGATTTCAGTGGGAGGCAAAGCAATAGCTGCCCCACCCATTCCCTCCCCAGAGGAGAGGGTGTCGGTATCTTCTAAAACAATACATGAAAATTCTTTTCCTTCAATAAATTGTTCAATAATAACAGTGCTCTCTCCATCTAATGCTTCTAAAACAAAACCTTCCGCTTTATTACAATTTTCATTTAAAAAAGAAATTAGTTCATATTGATTGTAGAAAATTTCAGTTCCCTCGTTCTCGCCTCTCGACTCCGCTGAAAGTGACAGCTTAGAATTGACTTGTCTTAAATCAATCTTTAGTGGCATTCCAATTCCTTCGCGTATGTCTGATATATGTTTTACGAAATCTATTTTTTCTTTTTCAGATAATTTATTCCACTCTGCAGCATCCAACCATTTAGTAAAAAATGCTTTCTCAACACAAGCCATAAAATTGTGATTGCTATCTTCATTAAAAATAGAAATACCAATAGACGAACCTTGATTTGCCGGTTTAATAACCATCGGAAAACCAATATCTGATTTTGCTTTTTCCCAAACCCCATTTACATTTCCACTAATCCAATCAGTTCTATCAATGGTAAAATAATTTGGACTATTAAATCCTGCATTAACCATTAATTTTTTCTGCACACTTTTATCAATACCAATAGCACTTGGTAAAATACCACTTCCAGAATATGGTATATGTAAATACTCTAGTAAACCTTGTATACGACCATCTTCGCCATACGGACCATGCAATGCTAAAAAAGCAAAATCAATTAAAGAGGATAATTGATTGACTTCTACTTTTTTTCCAATTTTAGAAATCAATTCATCTTGCTGTGCAACAGAAAGTGCCCCAAGGTTTTCGGCATAATATTGAAAATCAGAATTAGATGCTGGAATAAATTCAACGGGAGGATAAAAATCTCTGATAGTACCTTTGTAAACAAAATTCCAATCTAACAAAACTAAATTTCCAAACGAATCAACAAACAAAGGAATAGCTTCAAATATGGATTTATTTAAATTATCATACACAGTTCTGCCACCAGCAAAAGATATTTCGCGTTCCTTTGAACGACCGCCGAACAGAATTCCAACTTTAATTTTAGACATATGAAAAAGTGATAAGTTATTTGTGACTAGTGATTAGCTAATCAAGACTTAAAGTTAAGGTAGGATTGATGAATTTTGTGTTTGACGGCGAGAAACTATGAACTAAAGAATGTTAAATAAATTGAATTAAAAACACTCGCCAATAGTAAAATAAAAACCTTTATTGTAGTAATCAGAATAGCCATAGTCCACTCGTAAATTCAATTTTTCTTTTTCTAAAATTGATAATCTTAATCCTCCGCCAAAGCTTGCTTTTAGTGATTTTGTATTCATATTTTTTGGTTTATTATAAACATCGCCAACGCCACCAAATATGCAAGCGCTAATTCGCCAAAATAAATGAGCCCGATATTCAGCTATTGCAGAATACATGGAATTATCTTTAAATCGACCTTGATAAAAACCTCTTAAATTACCGGACCCACCAAGAGATGCCATTGAACGATAAGGTGTTTGGCCAAAAGTATAATAATTATAAAACTGCGCTGCAATAATGTGCTTATTAAATACTTTTTTAAATAATCTGATTTCAGCTATCCATTTGTTAAATGAATAGGTTGAGGCAATTTCTTTATTGTAAGTTGTGAATTGAGTTTGCAAAAAAATTCCTCGGGTTGGCCAAAATGTTGAATTTCGCGTATCATAACTTGCCGTTAAACCAATGCCTGAAACATTGTAATTAGTTTTACCATAAAACGATGTATAATCCATTAATCCTCCCTGAGCATATTGTATTTTAAATACATTTTGATAATCAGCTAGAATTCCAAAAAAAGTATGTTTAAAAAATTTTCTTTTTAAATGTGGATTTATAACAAACTGCTCAAAAACATATCTTTCTAAATTACTGCTTTTTGTAGTTTGACCAATACCCCAAAAATTATCCGGAAAATAACTATGGGATGTTTGAAAGTATAAAATGTATTTTTCTTTTGGAAAATAAATCGTGGCATCTAGGCCTTGAATGTTTTGTTGCCTTTCAGAGAAAATTCCTAAAAGAGTAATACTCGACATTCTAGTAAGTGAATCGTTTTTAAATGATGTTTTAAAATTGGCTGAAGTTGATAGTCCATAAGCCCAGCCTGTTTCTGGAGTTTTAAATAAAACGGGAACTGCTAAAAAATTGACATTTCTTGAAGTATCAATTTTAAACTGAGTATAATAAACAGCTGGAAAAAATAAAATTAATATTAGAGCTTTTAATTTCAAATTATTAGCATAAAGTTAAACTATTTTGCACTAATAATTAAACAGCGAGGTATATCTTTCTAATAGAAATTAATGCAAAAATAAAAATACTATAAATTATGAAAAATGGAATTATAAAAGAAATCAAATTGCATGATAACATGATTGCTATTATTAATAATTGAAATCCTAAACCAAAAATAGATACCATAGTCATAAACCAATTGGGAAATTTTTTAGACTTATACGCATCCTTATCCAAATAATGAATTGTTTTATCAAATGCGCCATACACTATTAAATAAATTGTAAATAAAACATTAACTACTTTTTGACTTTCGCCAGGAAGTGCTTTGGGCGTTTTATATTCAAATATTTTACTGGTTGAATCACCATTAACTGATTTATTTCTTAAAATAACATAATAATAATTATACAAAGTGCCTTGTAATTGCAAGCAAATAAAGGAGCAAATTGTTAGCAAAAAAGTTGTTTTAGAAACAAAACAAATAGCCATAAAAAATAAGAAATTTAAAATGAAATCAAAAATGCTATCAAGATATCTTCCTGAATAGGATGGTGTATGTTTTATCCTTGCTAGTTCACCATCTGCTGCATCTATGATTGATTTAATAATAATAAAAAATGCAGCTAAAAAAAATGATTGGTTTAAAATAAACACAATAGCTAATAATCCAGAAACTCCAAAAAGCAATGTAACATGAATTGGTGTAAACCGAGTGTCTTTTAAAAGATTAGCAAATCGAGTTCCAATTAGCCTTCCGTAGTCAGACAAATCAAGAAATTTGTCTTGAATAGAAAGTTTAGACATTTATATAAAATAAAATATAAGACAATATAGTCTGTGTGCTAAAAGTAATAATAAATAAAACTTTAAGGCGAATAAAAAATAAAAATTGTCAACTCAATTTACTTTGAAAGAAATTCAATAATTGATAAGTAATTAAAGCATCCATTTCACAATATTCTATTAATTGTTGTTTTATATGCTCACCTTCAATGGCATTTTGCTCTAAAAGGCTTTCATAAATATACATGGCACTTATGCCTGATTGAATATCTAAAGAATTAAATCCAGCTTCTTGATTCACTAATGGTGCAATACTTTTTAACGTAAAATTACCTTTCATATCAGGATGATAATAATTTCCTTTTTTAATAGGTTCTGCTAAGTCAATTATTTTGGATTTAAAATTATTTATATCTTTTAAATATTCAGGATATAACACAGCCAATTGATTTAAAACTGTTTCTTCTAAGGATTTGTCATACATTAAAATAGATTGAAAATCTTTGGTAACATATAAAATTTTCTCTAAAAATTCTTTCCTTAAATCTTCCTCAATTGGTTTAAAATAACTATAGTTTTTTATTTCGTTATTCTCTTCATATATCATTGAGAATAAAAAGGGGATTTGCTGAAATGGTTTTGTTCCTTCGTAATAAGGAATTGCAGGCATCCAAACTTCAATATCTAAACTACATGCTGGCTGTTTAATGTTAGATATAAATGCTGAAATTTCTGAAATATCAAATTGTTCCTTTTGTTCGATAGATGCTTTAACTTGAATCTTAATTTCCTTACTTGCTATCGTGTTAATATCAATATCAGTAATACGTTTTATATTTTGGTCATACAAATCAAATATTTCCTGCTTGGTTAATTTACCTAATGTTAAAACAGAATTAGTTTCTTTGCTATCTTTCCAGCAGGTACCTAAAAAATCACATTCATAAGGTTGAAAACAATGTGTTCCAATTTTAATATCGGGTATTTTGCCTTGCTCTAGAGTCAGTTTTGCAATTTGTGATTTATGAGCAAAATAATCACTATTTTTTATGGCATCTTTCATGACAGAAGTGGTTTTAAATAACTTCTTAATTTCTAATTCACCAGTTAAAATATAATTTGGATTTAGGGTAAGTAGATTAAAATCAAATAAATTTGGCAAACAATTCTTAATTACATAGTATTGAAAACAGGCATCCTTAACGTATGTATCGGTAATTTTTAAAGAGCTTTTAACTTCATATGCAATCCATTTATCTTCATGCTTATACAAAACATCTACCATTACTAGTAAATCATTGTAAATAAAAGTAGCCTCGTAAATTGTACTTACTCCGCTTGTAATTAAATCTCTTGTCTTTTGTGCGAATAGCACTTGATCACGTTTTTCACTTAAAGTAACATCTATTCCATCTGGAAATAATTGTTGTGCAAAAATGCCAACATCGGTTCCACGCTTAAATATAAATTGTTTATCTCTAGATAAGGAATCTCTGAGGTAGGGATGATTTTTGTATAAATAGAAATGCTTTAAACATTGCTCTGCTTTAATAAAAGCGGTTTTGCTAATTGGTGAACTCATAAACTTTTAGTAATACTGTTCCAAAGCAGGTCTGCCGATTTATCCCAAGAAAATAAGTTTTTTCTAATTTTCCCATTCTCAATTAATTTCATCCGAGTGTCTTGATTGTTGTATAGTTCCATCATTCCATTGCATATACTATTTACTTCAAACGGATTTACAAGCAATCCCGCATCCCCTGCAATTTCCGGCATACTAGTAGTATTACTACAAATTACTGGTGTTTCGCATTGAAATGCCTCAACAATTGGAATTCCAAAACCTTCAAAATAAGGAACAAAAGTTAATGCAAAGGCGCTCGCCATAATTTTTTCTAATTCAATTTGTGGCTGCCTACCTGCAAAAATAATATCATTTTTAAAATTTGATTTATCAATTACTCGTTTCACATCTCCCTCACTCGAATAAACAGCGCCAACTAAAACTAATTTAAAATCAGATTGTGTTTGAGTTTTAAATAAATCAAAAGCTCCAATTAAACGATTCAAGTTTTTTCGTGGACTTTGAGATCCTACAAATAAAAAATAGGGCTTACCATGTGAAAATTTTTCTCTGGTTGCTTGTTGCTCAATTTCTGATAGTGGATGAAAGCCATCATTTATTCCATTATAAACCACATCTATTTTGTTACTATCAATGTGATAATTTTTTGAAATATCAGCTTTACTATATTCAGATACTGTTGCAATTCGAGTTGCTACTTTAGCATATTTTGGAAAAAAATAATTGTAGTATTTGCTAGTTAATGGTTTTAAATCTTTTGGATTATGAAAAAAATTGATATCATGAATAACGGGTAATTGTTTACATTTTGCGCCTAACGATAAAAAACCATCTGGAGATAAAAACAAATCAGGATTCATTCTGTTTAACAAATTTTTGACAGATAAATGAAACCAAGCATAATATAAAAATGGATGGCGTGCCTGAGGTCCGATAATTACAGGAGTAATATTATCTGAAAAAATAAATTCATCATTATAGTCTCTATCAAATAAAAAAACAAAATGAACATCAGGATTATTTTGAGTAATACGTTTTAAGGTTTGGTAACTAAACCAACCAATGCCATCTAATTTATTGTGAACTAATAACCGGGTATTGACTACTATTTGCAAAGTGAAATTTTGTACAAAGTAAACAAAATAAAATAAAATGGAGGTTGATTTTAAGACATTAATTAAAAATAACTTCGTTTAGCTTATTTTTTTAGGAGCATCTGAAAGTAGTCTATTTTTCTAGAGAATTTATTCAAACATAAAACCATTTGAAATGTCTCCCGCTTTAAAGTTTAATACAAAGCTGCCATTTGGTTTGTATATTTCAATGGTAGATTTTTGAAGGTAATCGATTGCATCAGCCACATAAATAGTGTAATCTTTGGGATTAATTCCTAATCCATAATATGTTTTTGTGCCCTTATTTATTAATGTATTTGACGGTAAACTAGTTGATGAAATTAAAAATTGGTGGACTCCATTGTTTAAATAATATAACGTATCTTTTGTTTTATTTAAGCATAATCTATTTGGATTTTCCCCGGAGTTGAAATTTAAACTTTGTTCAATTTGTAATGTAACGGGATTAATTCGCACTAATTTACCAACTTGGGCTGCTGCAGAATTTCCGCTAGTTAAAACCCATACTTTAGAGTTTTTATCAATGACAATACTAGAGCCGCCTTTGCCGATATTAATACTATCCATCATGAAATCATTTGTTGTATTTACAACATAGCAATAATTTGAATTATCATTTGTAATAAATGCTTTGTTGTATATAAGTGCCATTTCTTGAGTTCCTTTCATACAGGTTATAGATCCTGAAATGCTATTAGTATTTAAATCTACAATTTGTACCGAATTAGCATATAAATCACTTACATAAGCTTTATTATACGTTATAGGTAACAAATAGCGTGGCGAATTAAAGCCACTTATTGTAGCCTTTTTGATAAAGTCGGTTGGATTAACAACTACTATTTTATTTGAATTATTTACAACAATATAATAATTGTTATTATGCTTTGTAATGCTTTGAACTACATTTCCTAAATAGGCGCTATTTTGTTGCAAGTAAATATCAGTAACTACATTATTATTCTTGCTATCATACAAAGAAATAGAACCATTTCCTGTTGGATAAAGCCCTTCATTAATTACTAATACTTTATTATCTGAATTAATTGAAAGTGCTATTTTTATAGGATCTTGAGGTTTATCTTTCACGCAGGAATTTAACAAAAACACTATAGTTATGCAGTACACTAATTTCATTTTTGTAGTTTTCCTTTAATTATCTTATGAAAAATTCAATTATAATTTAATGAACTTTATTTTTTTAGAATAATGTTCATTTGTAATTTCAATAAAATAAATTCCTGATTCTAAAACCTCAGTATTTAATTTAAGATTATTGTTTCCTTTTAATACTTGGCTTTGTATAGTTTGTATTTCTTTTCCTGTAACATCAAAAATGTGAATGTAAACTTCGCTTTCATGCTTCGCTTCATAATTTAAAAACGCATTCTGGCTTGCTGGGTTTGGAAATAAAGACAGTTGAGATATGTTAGCTAATTCATCAACTCCAACAGTGCTAACCGTTACAAAATTATCCAACGAAAAAAAGGCGGGAGTATTCATAAAACCAAATGAGTTGTCACTGGATTTCATTTCAAAACGAATACTATCAACTTGCCCTAAAGAAATACAATTTACAAATTGCCAATTTTTAATAGCATAATCATTTATTGTTCCTGTAGCTCTGTAATCAGCTAAATAATATTCAACACTATCTGCTAAAA
>JBIKOX010000151.1:0-7633 GCA_044357775.1 Bacteroidia bacterium
CAAGGGTCTTTTTCTTTAAAGCTTCATAATCGAAGCTGTCTTTTTTATTTTCCATTTCTTAAACCGTGTGTTAAAGTTCTATTATTTTTGAACTTGACACAGTTTAATTTACATCCTCTAAAGCTTGGCAAACAGGTCAAACGGGAGTTCCTATTGTAGATGCTTGCATGCGTTGTGTAGTAGCAACCGGTTATATAAATTTTAGAATGCGTGCTATGGTAGTTTCATTTTTTGTATTTAATTTGTGGCAAGATTGGCGAGAGTTACATTTTTTAGCTCGTCAGTTTTTAGATTATGAACCTGGAATACACTATCCGCAATTACAAATGCAAAGTGGCACAACTGGGATAAACACCATTCGAATTTACAATCCCATTAAAAACTCTGAAGATCATGATCCCGAAGGATTGTTTATTAAACAATGGCTACCCGAATTAAAAAACATACCTGCACATTTAATACACGAACCGCACAAATTAACTTTAATAGAACAACAATTATATCAATGCGAAATTGGCAGAGATTACCCTACTCCAATTGTAGATATTGAAGAAACAAGAAAAAAAGCAAGTGACATCGTTTGGAGTTTTAGAAAAAATGACGATGTGAAAACAGAAGGGCGGAGAATTTTAGCAAAACATGTAAATAATCCTAAATCGCATTTAACAAAGAAAAAAAAATAAAAGCTATCAAGTTTTCATACCTAACATATTGGTGATTTGCTAAAATTGAAAAACAAATTAATAGTGAAAAACTGAGTCCTAAAAATTATAAATGAAGACATTTTTAACGGCAGAATGGCAAAATATAATAATGGTTAATTACGAAATTGATCCAAAATATTTAACCCCATATTTGCCACAAGGGGTTGATTTAGATTATTACAATGGTAAAACTTATGTAAGTTTAGTAGGATTTTTATTTAAAGATTCAAGTTTGTTTAAAATACCTATTCCGCTTTTTGGAACCTTTGAAGAAATTAATTTACGTTTTTACGTTACCAGAAAAATTGGTAATGAGGTAAAGCGGGGAGTTGTATTTATAAATGAAACTGTGCCAAATAAAACAGTTGCATGGATTGCTAATAAGCTTTATAAAGAACATTATACATCTATTCCAACCAAACATAAATGGAAAATTGATGCTGATTATAAAGAAATTGAGTATCAATGGATGGTGAACAAAAAATGGAATCGCCTAAAAGTAATTGCAAACACAAACGCTTTAAAAATGAAAGTTGGTAGCATTGAAGAATTTATATTTGAACACTATTTTGGATATACAAAAGTAAATACTACTCAAAGTATAGAGTATAAGGTAAACCACCCAAGCTGGTATGTAAACGAAATAAAAGATTACACCGTTAACTGTGACTTTTGCGATTTTTATGGTAAAAATTTTGAAATCCTAAATTCAACTAAATCACATTCTATAATGCTTGCAGAGGGATCTGCTGTAAGCGTAGATTGGAAACGACATCAATTTTAAATTAGTTTGTTTTATCAAAAACACTGTCGGCAATACCTTTATTAATTTGATAATTTTTTAATTTGATATTTATTTCACCAAATTTTTTCTCAACTTTAGTTGTTTTTGATGTATTGATATCAGCTGATAACGCTTTGGGTATTTTAAACTTTTTAATATCAACTGTAAATTTAATATCATCAGGTAAACCATAAAAAACTTGTGAGCCATAGATATATTCTGTCTTTATAGTTCCACTTGACTTGGTAGTTACCTGAGATTTAATAATAACCTGATTTATTTGATCAACCCAAAGCTTTGCCAAAACCACATCACTTGTATCATTATTAGGAATTAAATTTACTAAACTTGTTTTAATTTTATTAATAATTTCCTTGCTCTGAAAAATTGCTGTATAATTTACAGTATCATTTACAAGCATATTTAATTGTAAGAAACCTTGCTTTGGCAAAATAGCAATGCTTTTAGTGTCAATTTTAAATTTATCTTTTTGTTTATAATACAATTTTGAATTTATTGGCATCAAAGTAATATAAGGCAAGTCAACTATTATATTAATATCAGCGGAGTAATTAGTTGCCTTATTCAATTTAACTTGTACCTGATTTAATAAAGTTCGCGGGCTTTGAGCCAAGATAGTAATACTGTAAAGTATAAATAATTTTAGAAAAAGTAATTGTTTAAGATTAAGCATTATGATAAAATATCTTTTTTATTAAATTTATAAAAAGCAATTGATAGCAAGACGGAAATATGCGCCACCAAAATTGCTATTGAATATAATATATGCGTCGTGTTTAAAGGATCATCAAAAAAAAAGCGCCATGCTGCCATATGAGTTGTAAATAGAAACGGACGAATAGTATCAAAAACGGGTACATCCATAGAACCTATAATTGTAAATAACAAAATAATACCCATTGTAGTTACGATTGGTCCAATTGAATTTTCCGAAAAACAAGATAAGGTTAAGGCAAGAGTTGCAACCGTTACTAACGATAGAAAAGCAATTGCAAATCCGTAAAAAAATCTCCAAGAAACATCATTTTCCTGAAAAACAATTAAGCCGTCCGACTTTAAAACTATCAAATCGCCAGCGCCAAAAAACAGTTTACCTAAAACAAAAGACATAAAAGCCAAACATAAAATAACAATGAAGGTATAGATGCAACTAGCAAAAAATTTTGATAATAAAATGGTACTTCTTGATACCGGCTTAGTTAGCAATAACCTGATAGTTCCCATAGCAGATTCTCCCGAAATTAAATCGCCAGTAACAAAAGCAATTAATAAAGGCACATGAATAATAAGCATTTGAATAATGATGTACGCTATTAAATTTCCATTTAAAATAGTTCCTTCAAATAATAATGATTGCTCAAACTGACCGGTAATTAATGAAATATAAAAACTTCCGTCTACCTTCATTGCAAACAAAATAATTGCAATAATTATCATAATGCCAGCAATACCAATATAGCTTCTAGGTTTATAAGCTATTTTTAATAATTCGTTATATGTGCTTTTAATAATCATTAATTATTTATGAGGCGTAAAAAATAATCTTCTAATTTTCGTTTGGTTTCAATGGAGCTGACATTAATATCATTGTCACAAAATAGCTTGTTTATTATCGGAATAGAATCTGAAGAAGTATGAATTAAAATAGAAGAATCTTGTACTGTTGTTTCGCAATTTGAGAAAGGGGATTGCTTCAATATAAAGAGGGCTTTATCTGAAGCATCAGTTTTAAAAACTACAATAATTTCTTGACTGTTCAATAATTCAGAAACTCCGCCCTGAACAAGTGTTTTACCTTTATTAATAATAATCATTCGATTTGCAATAAGCTCAATTTCGGATAAAATGTGTGATGAAATAATTACAGTTTTGTTTTTTTCGTTTTTAAGTTGCAGTATTAAATTTCTAATATCAATAATACCCTGAGGATCCAAACCTGTTGTTGGCTCATCCAAAATAATTAAATCCGGATTATGAAGTAGAGTTTGAGCAATACCTAAACGCTGTTTCATACCGTGAGAAAAACCACTAACTTTATCTTTCTCTCTACCATTTAAACCTACAAAATCTATTAACTCACTAATTTTTAATTTCGTAATAGAATTACCAGAAATACGAGCAAACAATTCTAAATTTTTTTGTGCCGATAAATATTTATAAAAATCTGGTTTTTCTACAATACAACCAATTTTAGAAAGAATAAAATTTCTATTTTCAGTCAAAGATTTACCAAACAAATTAATAGTTCCACTTGTTGGTTTTATTAGTGATAAAATTGTTCGAATAGTTGTACTTTTCCCAGCACCGTTTGGACCTAAAAATCCAAAAACGTCATTTTCAAAAACATCAAAACTAACATCTTTTACAGCACAAAAAGTACCATAATTTTTTACAAGATTTTTTACTTCAACAATTTTAGCTTTATTTTCCAAACTAATATAAAAACACATTTTAGTAATTTTTGTTTAAATAGTAGTGGCTTTATTAATGCAACTGTTAAACTTTTAAATCTGGAAATTGTTTACAAAAGTATGAGAGGTGTAAAGAAGCAAAACTTGCCGTCCAAAATTTGTGTTACTTGTAATAAACCTTTTACGTGGCGAAAAAAATGGGAAAAAAATTGGCCGGAAGTAAAATACTGTAGTGATAGATGCAGAAACACTAAACAAAATGGCTAAAAATGCAACGAGTACACTTCGGTTAATTTTAGGAGATCAACTCAACATAAATCATTCATGGTTTAAAAAAGTTGATGACCAAGTTACCTATGTGATGATGGAAATACGATCCGAAACGGATTATGTGCAACATCATATACAAAAAGTGATAGGTGTTTTTGCAGCAATGCAAAACTTTGCAAAAGAATTATTGCAATTACATCACAAAGTTATTTACATAAAATTAAACGATGAAAATAATTTACAAAGCTTTAATAAAAATTTAGACGCTTTAGTATTAAAAAATAGTTTCTCCTGTTTTGAATATCAATTACCAGATGAATACAGAGTTGACCAGTATTTAAAAGACTATTGTAAAGCACTTAGCATTACAAATAACGTAACAGATACAGAACATTTTTATAGTTCACGTGCTGAGTTAGGAAATTTATTTGAAGGTAAAAAAACATATTTAATGGAAACGTTTTACCGGTATATGCGCAAAAAACATCATGTGCTAATAATAGATGGTGATAAACCTTTACATGGGAAATGGAATTTTGATGAAGATAACAGACAAAAATTACCAAAAAACCATACGCCAAATTCACCACTACTTTTTACGAATGATGTTAGCGAAATTGACATCGAGATAAAAAAAACATCCATTAAAACGATTGGCGTTGTTAATTCTAAAAACTTTTTGTGGCCAATAAATAGAAGTCAGTCATTACAATTACTAGATTTTTTTGTAAAAAAGTGCCTTCCCTTGTTTGGTACTTTTCAGGATGCGATGGCTCCAAACGAATGGTCGTTATATCATTCTCGTTTATCTTTTTCAATGAACATTAAATTAATATCGCCACAAGAAGTTGTAAATAGAGCCATTGAAGAGTATACTAATCGGTCAAATGAAATTGAGTACAATCAATTAGAAGGATTTGTAAGGCAAATAATAGGTTGGAGAGAATATATGAGAGGAATTTATTGGCTTAAAATGCCTGAATACGCTTCTCTTAATTATTTTAATCATACTGAAAAATTACCTCAATGGTTTTGGACAGGCAAAACTAAAATGAATTGCTTAAAAAATGCTATTACTCAATCCTTGCAATTTGCATACGCGCATCACATTCAGCGTTTAATGATTACCGGTAACTTTGCACTTTTAGCAGGTGTAAATCCAAATGAAGTTGATGCTTGGTATTTAGGAATTTACATAGATGCCTTTGAATGGGTTGAAATTACAAATACCAGAGGCATGAGTCAGTTTGCAGACGGCGGCATTGTAGGCTCCAAACCTTATGTAAGCTCTGCCACATATATAAATAAAATGAGTTCCTATTGCACCGGTTGCTATTATGATAAGGCAAAAAAAACTGGAGATAAAGCTTGTCCGTTTAATAGTTTATATTGGAATTTTTACGATAAACATGAAGCTAAATTATCTAGAAATCCAAGAATAAGAATGATGTATAATGTATGGCGAAAAATGGAACCAATAGCAAAAGCTCAACTATTAGAACAAGCTGATTATTATTTGAAACATATTAATGAATTATAAATTATAAAATGAGAACTTCAATTGTATGGTTTAAAACAGATTTACGTTTACATGACAACGAAACCCTGGTAAGAGCTATTGAACAAAGTGATGAAATTATACCAGTGTACTGCTTAGATGAGGCTCATTTTAAAATAACCGAATTTGGATTTAAGAAAACTGGAAATTTCAGAACTCAATTTTTATTAGAATCTTTATTTGATTTAGATAAAAACCTACGTGCAATAGGCTCTGCTTTGCTAGTTGTAAGAGGAAAACCAGAATACGAATTATATAAAGTAGCACAAAAATATAATGCGCAAAAAATATTTTGTAAAAAAGAAGTTTCATACGAAGAAAAGCAAACACAAGCGCTAGTAGAAAAAGAGTTATGGAAGGTACATTGTAAACTTGAAACCTTTAGTACGAGTACGTTATACCATGCTCAAGACTTACCATTTGCATTAAAAGATATACCTGATGTGTTTACTAATTTCAGAAAACGAATTGAAAAAGAATCAATTATTAGAGAAGTATTTGCAAGTCCCATCAATATTAAATCACCAGCTATAGCTGAATTACATTTACCTAAAATTGAACAGTTAGGCTTAGAAACCATTATTAAAGATTGCCGTGCAGCAATTGATTTTAAAGGAGGTGAAACAGAAGGATATAAAAGATTGAATACATATTTATTTGAAACACAAGCAATATCATCTTACAAAGAAACCAGAAATGGAATGATAGGTGAAAATTACTCAACAAAATTTTCGGCTTGGTTAGGATTAGGTTGTTTATCGCCAAGAGAAATTTATTACGAATTAAAAAAATATGAAGCTCAGTTTTCAGCAAATGAATCAACTTATTGGCTTGAATTTGAATTGCTTTGGCGTGACTACTTTAGATTTATGATGAAAAAATACAACAATAAGTATTTTCAGCAATTGGGCTTACAAAATAAAACAGATAACGCACATCAGCATAATAAGGAGCAATTATTTATTTGGATTGACGGAAAAACTGGTAATGACTTTATTGACGCCAATATGATTGAACTTAAACTTACCGGCTTTATGAGCAATAGAGGTCGGCAAAATGTGGCAAGTTATTTATGTAATGATTTAAAATTAGATTGGCGCTATGGTGCAGCCTACTTTGAACAGCAGTTAATTGACTATGATGTATGCAGTAATTGGGGAAATTGGGCTTACTTAGCAGGTGTTGGGAATGACCCAAGAGGAAATCGCGTGTTTAATATTGAAAAACAAGCAAATGATTATGACAAACTTAAAGTATTCCGAAATTTATGGTTAAACATGCCTTCGAATTGATTTCATTAGATATAAACCGGAAAAATTACAAGTTTATCACTCTATAATTGATAGTTTTTATAGCACACAATCATCATGTCGTGCAATTTTAAGTTAATAATTTAAACATTTTGTAAGACATTATGTTTACTGTTTAACAATTGTTATATAGAATATAAATTAATCAAAAAAATTATGCTAAAAAAATTTTCCTTTGCAGATAAGTTGCTATTTGTATCAGCACTATTATCTCTAATTTATTCTGAAGTTTTATTCTTTAATGGAGAAAAACAAGATGCAACTTTTATGGGAATGTGGGTTCCTTCAATACTAGCATTTGGCATTTACTTAAAACTAATTAAATCTAAGTAGCATGGTAGAGATGATTCCATATTTTGCAGGACTTATTACTCTTCTATTTGGTTTTGCTTTTTATAAAGCTCTTCAAGAGAAAGATAAAGAGAAATAATTTAATAAAAGTTTCTGAAAGCATTTTGAATTGTAATTTGCAATAATCTTAATACAACATATTATTATTTGCAATAAGTAATATTTTAATCATTTCAATTCTTCGTTTATAAATGCTTACTATAAAAAAGCACAGTAATCTCTTT
>JBIKOX010000174.1:0-6202 GCA_044357775.1 Bacteroidia bacterium
AGGCGATCCTTCTGCTTTAAAAGTATTTCCTAAATCGCGCGCATCAGCCGTGATTGTAATTTTTTGTGCAGAGTCTAAAACTAACATAGCAAAATTAGAATCCGTAATTCTTAATCTGTAAAAACCAATGCTTGGCGTATAATGATTCATTACAAACTGTCCCTTTTCATCAATTATTGCGCTATCCATGGCGGTAACGCCTGATTGAGCTAACTTTTCTAAATAAATAGATTCGCCTTTGGAGTTAGATAAACTTCCTTTAATTTCAAATCCAGAGGTGTTGCTTGAATTTGAAGTTGAACAAGAGTAAAGTGCAATAGCTGCTAAAGCAATAAGTGATATTTTTTTCATCATTTAGTTTTTATAAGGCATCAAATATCTTATTTATTTTGGGATAAGCAATAAGGTAATAAAAGCAGTTTTGAAAGTAAAATTTTAGTTGAAGTAAAAATTAATATACGTTTAAAGAGTTTGTGAGAAACTAACTACAATGTCCAAAAATGAAAAAATTTAATTGAGTTTTGAAGGAAGTACCATTACAAACTCCGGAATTAGAACCTGAAATTCGTATTGATCAACTAATTTTTTCATGGTATAAAAGCCATTCATCTTTCCTATTTCGGTAGCAAAGTCGCAGCCACTGTTGTATGAAAATGATTCTCCTGGCTCCAGCGTTGGCGTTTCTCCAACAACACCTTCTCCATCTATTTCTCTTTTTTCTCCAAAAGCATCGGTAATATTCCAATGACGCTTCAATAATTTAACAGTATAATCACTTTTGTTAATGATAGTTATCTCGTAAACAAAAAAGTATTGATTGTTTTTAGGATCTGATTGCGGAGCATAATAACGAGTTTTAACTGAAATTTCTATTCCGTGTGTTATAATAGAATTCATACTCTTTAAATTGATTAAAATTTACCGAAATATATAACTATTTAAAATAGCATCAAATTATTGTATGTAAAATAAACTATTGATAATCAGATATTTAAAAATATTAAATTTTCAATTTTTGCATATCAGCATCCTTAAAAAAGTGTATATTTGTAGCCCAATTTTTAATTAAGGTATTAATTGGACTCTATTTTTTATAAACTAACCTCTTCGGTAGCCTTAAAATGCCGAATACAATTAATTAAATAAAATGGCAGATAATAATGCAAATGTTGGAAATCCGGATTTTGACTGGAGTTCTATTGGTAGAAAAAATGACAATTACAGTGCTGAACAACGTACTGCTTTAGATGAAATGTATGGTAAATCATTAAGTACTATTACTGATGCTCAAACCTTACAAGGAACTGTAGTTTCTAAAAATTCTCGTGAAGTTGTTGTAAATATTGGTTACAAGTCAGATGGTGTAGTGTCATTATCGGAATTTCGTTACAATCCAGATTTAAAAGTTGGCGATTCTATTGAAGTTTTTATTGAAAAAGCAGAAGATACAAATGGTCAATTAATTTTATCTCACAAAAAAGCGCGTGCTGGTAAATCATGGGATAGAGTTAATGATGCTCTTAATAACGATGAAATTATTAAAGGTTTTGTTAAATGTCGTACTAAAGGTGGTTTAATTGTTGATGTATTTGGTATTGAAGCCTTCTTACCAGGTTCTCAAATTGATGTGAAACCTATTCGTGATTACGATGTATATGTTGGAAAAACAATGGAGTTTAAAGTTGTGAAAATCAACAATGAATTTAAAAACGTTGTAGTATCACATAAAGCTTTAATTGAGGCTGAAATTGAAACTCAAAAACGCGATATTATTTCTAAATTAGAAAAAGGACAAGTATTAGAAGGTGTTGTTAAAAATATTACTTCTTATGGTGTGTTTATTGATTTAGGCGGTGTTGATGGATTAATTCACATTACTGATTTATCATGGGGACGTATTAATCACCCAGAAGAAATCGTAAAATTAGACGAGAAAATTAACGTTGTAATTTTAGATTTTGATGATGATAAAAAACGTATTGCTTTAGGTTTAAAACAATTATCTGCTCATCCTTGGGAAGCATTATCTGCTGATGTTAAAATTGGTGATAAAGTAAAAGGTAAAGTAGTAGTTTTAGCTGACTATGGTGCATTTGTTGAAATTGCAGCTGGTGTTGAAGGTTTAATTCACGTTTCTGAAATGTCTTGGTCTCAACACTTACGTTCAGCTCAAGAGTTCTTAAAAGTGGGTGACGAAGTTGAAGCAGTAGTTTTAACTTTAGATCGCGAAGAGCGTAAAATGAGTTTAGGTGTTAAGCAATTAACTCCTGATCCTTGGAATATGATTATTGATAAATATGCTAAAGGAAGCAAACACACTGGTACAGTGCGTAACTTCACAAACTTTGGTGTGTTTGTTGAGTTAGAAGAAGGTGTTGATGGTTTAGTTCATATCTCTGATTTATCTTGGAGCAAAAAAATTAAACACCCATCTGAGTTCTGCAAAGTAGGAGATAAAATGGATGTGGCTGTATTAGAAATTGATGGTGAAAATCGTCGTTTATCATTAGGTCACAAACAATTAGAAGATAATCCTTGGGATGTTTTTGAAACTGTATTTACTATTGATTCAGTTCACTCAGGAACTATTACTTCAATTAACGATAAAGGTGCAACTGTTAACTTAACGTATGGTGTTGAAGGATTCTGTCCGTCTCGTCATTTAAATAAAGCTGACGGAACAACTGCTAAAATTGAAGATGTAATGGATTTCAAAGTAATTGAATTCAGTAAGGAATCTAAGCGTATTGTTGTTTCTCATGCTCGTTTACACGAAGAGGTAAAAGAGGAGATTCGTAAGGCTGAGAAATCAACTAAGGCTGCAGAAGCTGACGACGCTAAAAAAGCTGTTAAAAAAGTAAAAGATAATCAAGAGAAAACAACTTTAGGTGATATCTCTGCGTTATCTGATTTGAAAGATAAAATGGACGGAAAAAAATAGTCCAACCAATTAGTACTGTCACACTGAGCGAAGTCGAAGTGTAGACAGTACTTAAAATAATCATCTGGTACGTGTACCTAATGAGTTAAACTAAAAATCCGCCATGGTTTTTAGTTTTTAAGAACAAAAGCCCTTCAGTAATATGAGGGGCTTTTGGTTTTTAATACAAGTATGTAAAATTTATGGCGTTATAATATTATAATCTCTTTCGTATATTCGCATTAGTAATTACAAATTGTTAAAACGACTTTTCGATATAATCGCTTCATTGCTAGGAATTATTATTTTGATTCCATTCTTATTTATAATTTCCATTTTTATTGTTTGTGGTAGTGGATTTCCTGTTTTTTATATGCAAAGTAGAGTAGGGAAAGATGGTAAAGATTTTAATTTATTTAAGTTTAGAACAATGGCGAATAATTCTGATAAAAAAGGACTTTTGACTATCGGTGGAAGAGATAGCCGTGTTACAAAAATCGGTTATTATTTAAGAAAATATAAACTAGACGAGTTGCCGCAGTTACTAAATGTTTTTATTGGAGATATGAGTCTGGTAGGTCCTCGTCCCGAAGTTCGTAAATATGTTAATTTATACAACGATATGCAAAAAAAAGTGCTTCAAGTAAAACCTGGAATAACCGATTTAGCATCAATAGAATTTTTTGATGAAAATGAAATGTTAGGAAAATCTTTAAATCCTGAACAAACATATATTACAGAGGTTATGCCAAAAAAATTAGAATTAAATCTACTTTATATTGAGCAGCAAGGATTTTTAATGGATTTAAAAATCATTTGCAATACGTTACTAAAAATTGTGAAATAGTCTAATTTGTAACGCCCTATTTATTTATATTTACAATTAAATCTAAAAAAGTATAATGAAAAACTTCTCACTAATTTTAAATGGCATTTTAGCAATTGCAATTGCAATTTTGTTTTATCAAGTAAACACATTAAAAAATGCAGGTACAAATGCACAAACAGCTTCTTCAGATAATGCAGTTAAACCGATAATCATAGAAAGCGCCACAAATTTAGTTGATGCAAAAATAGCTTATGTTAACACCGACAGTATAAACGAACACTATGATTATATTGCAGATTTCACAAAAGTAATTCGTGGTAAAAAAGCAACATTAGAAGCGCAAATGCAAAGTATGACTGCTAAATTTCAGCAGGAGTATGAAGCATTTCAACAATCTGCGCAAGCTGGAGTTGCCCCTCAATCTGAATTGCAAAAACAACAAACTAGTTTAGAAAGGCAGCAAAAAGAATTAGCAAATAAAGAATTACAATTGCAAAATTTAGGGGTAGAATTAGAAGAAAAAAACTTGGAATTAAATAAAAGTGTAAAGGACTATTTATTAAAAATTAATAACGGGAGATTTGACTATATTTTATCGTATTCAGATATGATGCCAACTATTTTATTGGCTAATCCCAAATTAGATATCACCTCTGAAGTTTTAAAAGGAATTAACGATGAATATAAAAGTAAAAAGGGTAAAAAATAAATTTTGATTATGGAAACAAGAAAAGATTTATTATCAAAAATAATGCATGTACACCATTTTCATGAAACATTTCAAATTGGTAATGCAGATAATATGACTTTGATTAATGAACGCGACTATACATTACGCTATAATTTAATTAAGGAAGAAAACGAAGAATATTTGGAAGCTTGTCAAAATGGTGACATTGTTGAAATTGCTGATGCTTTAGGAGATCAATTATATATATTATTTGGTACTATTTTAAAACATGGTTTGCAACATAAAATTGAGGAAGTGTTTGATGAAATTCAACGAAGTAATATGAGTAAATTAGACGAAAATGGTCAGCCTATTTTTAGAGAGGATGGAAAAATTTTAAAAAGTAACTTATATTTTCGTCCAAACATAAAGGAAATTTTAGATAAATAATTTTTAAAAATTGCTTTAAAAAATAAATGTAATCGTTTGCATAGCAAACCATAATTTATTGATATTAAGATTTTTTTAGCATTAAGGAAATCAGCAAACTCCGCACCAAAAAAAATGTCATTAAAAAATATAATAGCTAACTATTTGCTTTCAAAAAAAGAAAGTGCTTCCATTAAGAAGCAGTTCATTTCATGGGATCAAATATCCACTATAAGTATTGTAATGAGCGATAATCAAATTCATGATATTTTAGAATTTGTAGAGGCCTGCAAAAAGAACTCTATTTTAATTCACGCCGCTATAATTTACGATGGACCAATTGAAAAAGTTCCAAAGCCAAATTTTGATTACAGTATTTATACCAAAAAACAATTTTCTTTATTTCAAATTCCAAATGAAAAAACTTTAAAGGAATTAAGTGCTTCTCCTTTTGATGTATTAATAAACTTATGCGAACCCAATCAAATGCAAGCATTAGCATTAAGTAAATTAATAGCAGCAAAATGCAAAATAAGCTATTTTCAAAATCCTATTTTTGATATTAGTATTAAAATGGATAAAGCAACTGATTTTTCTGGTTTTTTGAAGCAAGTAATTTTATATTTAAACATGATTAAAACAAAAAAATAAATGACTCAAGCAACAAATTTTACGGGAACAGGTGTGGCAATTGTTACACCCTTTAATAAAAAAGGAAATGTTGATTTTCCTGCATTAACAAAATTAGTGGAATACATCATTAAGGGTAGGGTGGAGTATATTGTTGTGTTAGGAACAACTGGAGAAACTGCCACCTTATCTAAAGATGAAAAGAATCAAATCATCAATCATATTTTAAAGGTTAATAATAAACGCATTCCTTTAGTTTTGGGAGTTGGTGGAAATAATACAGCAGAAGTTGTTGAGCAACTAAGAAAGGAAGACTTAATAGGTTTTTCGGCTATATTATCAGTTTCGCCTTACTATAACAAACCTTCTCAAGAAGGTATTTATCAGCACTATAAAGCTATTTCAAAAGCGAGTCCGTTACCCATTATTTTATATAACGTTCCAGGACGAACAGCTTCTAATATGGCTTGGGATACAACCATTCGGTTAGCTAAACAATTTAAAAATATCATTGCCATAAAAGAGGCAAGTGGTAATATTGAGCAATGCATGAAAATTATAAAATACCGTCCAGATAATTTTTTGATTATTAGTGGTGACGATAATTTAACTCTTCCTTTAATTGCGAGTGGAGCCGATGGTGTTATATCTGTTGTAGCTAATGCTTATCCAAAAGATTATAGCGATATTGTACGTTCTGCACTATTTCATGATTTTAAGGTAG
>JBIKOX010000181.1:0-5857 GCA_044357775.1 Bacteroidia bacterium
AAAAGCACAAGTATCTTTAATTTGAGTTACATACTTTATTTTTACAATTTTTCCTTTTACTGCAGGAGGAGGAAAGTTCTCAATTAAAGGTAAAAAGTATTCGTTTAGTTTGCTTGTTGGTATTTTGGTAGACTTATTAGTAAATACTTCCATTGCAACATCAATCACTTTCATGATTCGTTGTTTTTCGGTAACGGATGTAAAAATAATTGGAACATCTTTAAAAGGCATCATGCTTATTCTTATTTGCTCTTCAAAGTGTTTGGTAGTCATGGTATTTTTGTCTTCAACTAAATCCCATTTATTAACTACAACCACAATTCCTTTATGATTTTTTACTATTAAATGAATAATATTTAAATCTTGCGATTCAATTCCTTGAGTTGCATCTAACATCAATACACATACGTCCGAAGTTTCAATAGCTTTAATGGTTCTCATGACGCTATAAAACTCTATATCTTCATGCACTTTTACTTTTTTGCGCATACCAGCAGTATCTATCAGCAAAAAATCATGGCCAAATTTATTGTAACGAGTATGGATTGTATCACGGGTTGTACCTGCTATTGGTGTTACTATATTTCGTTCTTCACCCAAAAGCGCATTTGTTAAAGAGGACTTCCCAACATTAGGTCTGCCAACAATAGCTATTTTAGGTAAATGACTGCCTTCAATAGCACCTGAATCTTCAGGAAATGTTTTTACCAATGCATCCAGCAAATCGCCGGTACCCATTCCACTGTTTGACGAAACACAGAAAGGATCTCCTAAGCCCAAACTATAAAACTCGGCTGCGTAAGAATTACGTTCGCTGTTATCAACCTTATTGACCACTAATAAAACAGGTTTTTTACTTCTGCGAACTATATTCGCCACATCTTTATCAAATTGAGTAACGCCATCAGTTACATCAACCATAAATAAAATAGTTGTGCTCTCGTCAACAGCTATTTGAACTTGTTTACGGATTTCACCTTCAAAAATATCATCGCTTCCTTTAATGTATCCTCCTGTATCCACTACAGAAAACTCAATTCCATTCCAATTTGATTTGCCATAATGCCTATCTCGCGTTACTCCTGGCTCATCATCTACAATTGCTTCACGAGATTCAGTTAATCTATTAAAAAGAGTTGATTTTCCAACATTTGGGCGACCAACAATGGCTACTAAGTTTGACATATTGCCGCAAAGGTAACAAAAAAGCAGGAAAATTTGGATTTTACTTCAAATTATAAAAAGCAAAAGTTGTTAGTTTAAAAAAAATGGGTGTGGTGTAAACCCCTCAGTCCTCCGGACAGCTCCCCTAAAAAAGGGGAGCAGCCTATTAAAATTTAAATTGGTGTTTAATTTATTACAACTTGTAAAATTATGTATGAGGTTGGTTTGGTACATATTTTTTTAATTTATTTTTTTGTTTTTTATTCATTCCACTCCCGCTAATCGCTCCCCTCCTGATAAGGAGGGGTGTCCGCAGGACGGGGAGGTTGTTCTAATTTCCCGCACAACCCTCAGCAGTACTAAAATTACTTTTAATTTCATCTAAAACCCAAGCTGTGTTATCAAACACCAACTTGTTTTCAAATCGTACTACTTTAATATTAAACCTGTTTATATATTCAGTTCTTATTGTATCATATTCAATTCCTTCATCAGTAAAATGAGATGCTCCATCTAACTCAATTGCAAGTTTTTCGGAGGGGCAATAAAAATCTAAAATGTAATTTCCTATACTATGTTGCCTTCTAAATTTTCGGTTTTCAAGTTGGCTATTTTTAAGTAATCTCCATAAAAATGCTTCAGCTGGGGTCAAATTTTTGCGTAAGGATTTACGATAAGGTTCAAGTATCTTTTTATTATTAATTTGTTCGCGCATTTCTAGTATTAATTTTTTACGATTGAGATTTTTATAGACGATAAAATTAATTTAACAAATAACACATGCTTGCTACATATTATAGCATTATGCAGTATTTGAAAGATTTTTAAAAGGATACTATTATTTTCATCAAATAGTTGAACAGCGCCTAAAAAAATAGATTTTTTGCAAGTGCATTTACTGTTATATATTCGGTTGCTAGTTTATCAATTGCTCAACATACATTTTACCAGATTGTTCCGATAGCAAATGCAGTGCGAGTAAAATACTAGCTTGCAGCAATAATCCTAAGCCTAATCCTTTCCAAAAAGTTTGTGGCGATTTATTAAAGAGTATAAATAATGCAATTCCTATAAGTAGTAAAATGAGTTCAATCCACTTATAATTGGCATAGTTTTTTAGCACAATTTGCATTCGTTTTATTTCGTCTGATTTTACTTCTTCAGGTTTATTACTTAAAAGCAATTCCATTTTGGCACTATATTTTTGTGACTGATTGTAAGTAATTGTGCCAGCTGATACCTGTATCATTCCAATAAAAAACAAAGGAATAGCCATCCCTTTAAAAAAAGAATATTTAATGAGCCATAAAAAAATAAGTGCAAACAAAATGGCAATAACACCAATAATAATAAAGATAGCACTCTGTAGTTTTTCTTCAGTAAAATAAGAGGTTATTATATCGATGTGGGGCATACGCTGTTTTGATTATAAAAGTATTAAAATCTATGAATTAAAATGTTTTAAATTGGTATCTTTGCGCAACAATGAAAACAAAAACTCGAAAAAAAAATAGTGTCAATGTAGTAACATTGGGTTGCAGCAAAAATATAGTGGACAGCGAAGTTTTAATGGGTCAATTGAAGGCTAATAATTTTGATGTGGAACACGAAAGTCAAAATGATAACCACCAAATAGTCATTATTAATACCTGTGGTTTTGTTGAAAATGCTAAGCAGGAAAGTATTGATACTATTTTACGTTATGTGGAGGCTAAAAAAGAAGGAAGCATCGAGAAATTATACGTTACCGGTTGCTTGAGCGAGCGCTATAAAGCAGATTTAGAAAAAGAAATTCCAGATGTGGACGCTTACTTTGGCACTCGTGAATTGCCAAAAATATTAAAAACATTAAAAGCTGATTATAAAAAAGAACTTGTTGGAGAGCGATTGCTAACTACGCCAAACCATTTTGCTTATTTTAAAATTAGTGAAGGTTGCGATAGGCCTTGCAGTTTTTGCGCTATACCTTTAATGCGCGGCAAACATATTTCGGAACCAATAGAAACGTTAGTAAGCAGAGCAAAATTGTTAGCTAGCAAAGGTACTCGCGAATTATTATTAATTGCGCAAGATTTAACCTATTACGGATTAGATATTTATAAAAAACGTGAGTTAGCAAATTTAGTTGATCAATTAAGTGATGTAGAGGGAATTGATTGGATTCGTTTACATTATGCATTTCCTAGTGGTTTTCCGATGGATGTTTTAGATGTAATGAATAAGCGAAGTAATGTGTGTAATTATTTAGATATGCCTTTGCAACATATTACTGATAACATGTTAACTAGTATGCGCAGAGGTATTACTAAACTAAAAACAATAGATACAGTAAATCAAATTAGAGATAAAGTTCCGGGTATTGCTATTCGTACCACTTTAATTGCGGGTTATCCGGGTGAAACGCAAAAAGATCATGAAGAAATGTTGCAATGGGTTTCTGATACTAAATTTGAACGTTTGGGTATTTTTACGTATTCGCATGAAGAAAATACACATGCTCATTTATTAAAAGATGATGTAAAAGAAAAAGTTAAAAAAGAACGTGCTGATGCTGTTATGAAAGTTCAGCAAGAAATTTCGTACAGTTTAAATCAAGAGAAAATTGGCAACACTTACAAAGTTTTATTTGATAGAAAAGAAAATGATTATTTTGTTGGTCGAAGTGAATTTGATAGTCCAGATGTTGATAACGAAGTTCTAGTAAAAGCCACGGATGAAAATTATATTAGAATTGGCGATTTTGCACAAGTTAAAATTACCGATGCTAGCGATTTTGATTTGTATGGGGAATTGATTTAAAATTAAATTATTTTAATACTTTAATCTAATGAACGAGCATCCTGAGCTTTGTATTTAATATTTCTAATTTTTTGATAGCGTATTTTTAAACCACCAGTGTAACATACATCCATAATGTTAAAGGCTTTTTCTTGTTTTCCTACACGCATCCTGTAATCAATAAAAAAACCAAAAATCCCAAAGTTGTGTTCAAAACCAGTACCAAAATTTAAACCAAGCCAGTTATTTTTTATAGTACTATTTACAGCATAATACTCCTTTAAATTTAAATAATCCAAAATTCCTGTAAAGTAACCTGAAAAAGTATTATAACTCAAGCCAACAAAAGGGTATAGCAATGTTTGTTTGTTTGGAAATTTTGCCACAATTTCCATATTAGCTTCATAAGTATTTGCTTTTACATCTAACCAAGTAGGTTTAATATTTATAGGCCTAAAGCGCGTATATAGAGAAGAAACTCTAATGAAATCATTTACTTCATATGTAACGCCTCCGCAGAAACCAGGTTCATTGTTTTTATCTTTTGTATTTCTAGCTAAATAGATCACACTGATATTACCACCAGCTTTTAAACTCCATTTTTTTAAACGGGCATCATTGTCTTGCTGCACATTAAAAGTGGGGACAGATTTATCAACTTTTTTTTCTTGGGAATAAGTTAGGTGGCTAAAAAAAATAGTTAGCGATAAAACGATTAATACTGAAGTTCTTTTTTGCATATTCTAATTTAGTTAAAAAATCAATTACCTACTTAATTTTTAATACTTGAAAAATCATGATTTGTAAATTAACGCAAACTCGCCCCTAATTTCTCTGTGTAGGTTTTAATTAGTTTTTGCATCACATTATCAATTTGCTTTTCGTTTAAGGTGGATTCTTCATCTTGCAACATAAAACTTACTGCATACGATTTTTTACCTGCTTCTAATTTATCACCTTCGTAAATATCAAATAAATTAACGTCTATTAATAGTTTACGTTCTGCGTTATAGGCTAATTCTTCTAATTCCTTGTAAGTTATTTTCTTATCTAATAATAAAGCTAAATCTCTGCGCACAGCTGGGAATTTTGGAATTTCAGTAAACTCTAATTTAGTTTTACCAACTAACGATAAAACATGATCCCAATTAAAATCAGCATAAAATACTTCGGTATTGATATCTAATTTTTTACAGATTGATTTGTCAACTAATCCAAAGCTTACCAAGTTCCTATTTTTTTGAGCATAAGATAAACCATAACTAAAATTAGAATCGTTTAACTCACTGATTTTAAATTTAATAGATAGTTTATTTAAAATAGATTCTACACTTGCTTTTACGAAAGCAAAATCCACTTTATTATTTTCACCATAAGGATTTTCGGGATATTTACGTCCTGTAACAAAAAGCGTTAAATGTTTCGTTTCAGCATATTTAAAGTCAGCATCCACTTTTTCGTAGGTTTTTCCAAACTCAAATAATTTTAAATCAGCTTGTTTACGATTGATGTTATATGCTAATGATTCCAATCCACCAAACAACATAGAATTTCGCATGACATTTAAATCAGAGCTTAACGGATTTAAAATTTTAACTAAAGGTGTTCCTTCTTGGTAGTAAGATTCTTTAGTTAAGGATAATCCCATCATTTCGTTATAACCAAAACCAATTAATAAGTTAGCTGTTGTATTATCTGTTGCGGTTACTTTTTCTCTATCAGCATAACTTGCCGAAAATTTAATTTGAGTGCTTTCTTCAACGTTATTATAACCATAAATACGCATCACCTCTTCAATTACATCCGCTTCTCTTGTAACATCTGTTTTGTATTGAGGAACAGAAAGTAATAATCCATCATTTCCTTCGGAAGTAATTGTTATTCCTAAAGAGGTAATAATATGTTTGATGGTGTT
>JBIKOX010000018.1:0-25636 GCA_044357775.1 Bacteroidia bacterium
TGCCTCTATTATATTAAAAAAAGAAGCCATCCAAGTATAACAATACAAAGATGGCTTCTACTGTTGTAAATTTTGTTAGTCTTCTTTTCTGCTTAAAGCATAAATAACTAAACCAAAACCAATTTTGTTGATAGCATCTGCAATGTTATATACAATATCCATTGCGTGAGCAGCAGCTTGTGGATCTGCAACTAATTGCATACCAAATAATCCTCCTGGAGTTCCTAAAATATAACCTAATGGGTAAATTGCCCAACCAACAAGAACAAACCAAGCTAATACACGTGTAGCTTTAGCTACTTGTGGACCTGCGTTTTGCGCTAATGTAGCAACTTCTCCAAACCAAATTAAATATACTATGTAAAAATATGCAGCTCCGGATAATACACCCCAAAGAACACTTGCGTCTCTGTTTAAAACCTCACCAACATATCCTGTTAATAGCATAATTAATGATGCCGCTATTAATTTCCATAATAAACCAATTTTTGCTCCTGCTTTTTTAGTGATTAAGTAAAACTCAACACACATCAAAGGCACCGTTAAAATCCAATCTACATAACGGAAAAAGGTTGGAGAATCACCTGTCTCAAGATTGTAGCCTCTCATGTAATAATAATGAACTGCTGCAATAAAGGTGATTAATCCTGAAACTAAAACAGACGTACGCCATTTTGGTGAAGTGTTGTTTAGTTCAAAAAAGAAAAATACTGAGGCGGCCATCATGGCCATTGTTCCGATGAAGAACGTGAACGCAACGTAATTGTCGCTGGCAATCTTTAAGTGTTCCATATTTTGTTTGTTTTTAGATATTCCTACTCGTTTGGCTTTTCGGATTCGCCTTGTTTTTTAACCTGATATCATCTTCAGTTAAAACACGAACAACTTATTTATAACATTGTTTTAAAAATTTTAACTTTTTTTATAAAAAGTTCATTTTTTTAGGCAAATTATGCTTTTTTAGTTGTGACCTTTTTATAATAATTTGATTACCATATATTTACAAATAGGATTTGATTTGAAAAAAAATTGAATGTAAGTGATTTCAGTAATAGTAAATTTATATTTAACTACATTTGATTTAAATAAATTAAGATATGAGATTTCGAAAAAGAATAAAAGTGTTTCCAGGATTTTACTTTAACATATCTAAATCTGGTGTAACCACTTCAATAGGTGGTAATGGAGCAAGTGTAACCATTGGTAAAAATGGAACATATTTAAACACAAGTATTGCAGGGACCGGTCTTTACAATAGACAAAAAATTGGTGGAAATACTAATGAAGTTAATAATGATTATGCTCAAAATATTTCAAATCCAAATAATGAAAATGAAATAAAAAGTGGTGATGCAAGTGCAATTACTAGCTCCAATTTAACGGAATTGAAAGACACAATTTTAGAAGCTTATAAGGACAAAAATGAGCTAGCGAATGAAATAGTTAAAACGCACGCAGATATAGAAAAAGCTAAAAAGGCATACAATATGGCCTGCATTTTTTTATTTGGATTTATTTTTAGCTCGTTTAAAAATAAGATTACTGAATTAGAAGAGTATTTGTATGATATAGTAAATCAATCAAAAAAATGTAAAGTTAATATTGATATTTTAATCGATCAAAGTGATTTAGAAATATATAATAGATTAAAAGATAGTTTTATTAAATTATCTAGTTCTGAATTTATATGGGATATAACCGCATCTAAAAAAATAAATAAATCAAAGGAAAGAAGTACTGCGGAGGAAAGTATTTCAAGGAAAAAAGTGAAGCTCGAATTAAAAAATATTGACATTATCGAATCTACATATCAGGGTATGTTTTGGCAAAATATTAATGGCGATGGTGATGTATATATCTATCCATCATTTATTATATATATGGATGTAATAAATGACAGCATTGGATTAATTGACATAAAAGATGTTGAATTAATCCATACAATAGCTGATTGCGCTGAACCCGAAGTAAACCCTACTGATGCTGTTTTTGTAAAGAAACAATGGGCAAAAGTAAACAATGATGGAACTCCTGATAAAAGATTTAAAGGTAATCGGGAATTGCCCGTTTATGAATATGGTAGAATAGAACTAAAATCTAAATTAGGTTTAAATGAAAGTTACTTATTTAGTAATGTAGTAAATTCAAAAGCATTCACAGATATTTTCGAGGAATATAAAGCTGCTTTTTAAAATCAATTCATTTCATGACTAAGTTTAAATTAAAAGATAAAATTTACAAACTATTAAACCTAGAATTAGGTATTTATAGTAAGATTTTTGATTACACAATATTGCTGTTGATATTCTTAAATTGTTTATCAATTATATTTGAGTCTGTTAAAGAATATAGTATAAAATATGGAGTAATTTTTGATGTTATAGAAGGTGTTTCAGTATGGATTTTTTCCGTTGAATTATTGCTTAGAATTTGGACTATCACAGAAAATTCAAAATATAAGAAACCAATTTCCGGTAGACTAAGATACATTTTATCATTTGAAACTATAATTGATATTCTAGCTATAATGCCATTCTATTTATCTTTCTTATCAATAGACTTGCGCTTTATTAGGATTTTTAGACTACTAAGAATTATAAGATTATTTAAAGTTGCAAGATATATAAAAGCATTAGATATTATAAGTGATGTATTCAAAAAAAGAAAGGAGCATCTTTTTATTACAATTTTATTATTACTATTTATGCTTGTCTTATCTTCTACATTGATGTATTATATCGAAAATAATGCACAGCCTAATAAATTCTCAAGTATTCCAGAAACTATGTGGTGGGGTGTTGCAACTCTAACTACTATAGGATATGGCGATATGTACCCAATTACAATAATTGGAAAGATCTTAGGTTCTATTATATCAATAATTGGCATTGGACTTTTCGCACTTCCTACAGGTATTTTAGCTTCAGGGTTTTCTGAAGAATTGGCAAATAGAGGAAAGCAAGCGAGCTTAATTTGCCCGCACTGCAGTAAAACTATTATTTAAAATCCTATTATTTCGTTACAAGTGAGATAAGAAAAATAAAACTGTCCCCTAAACTGTCCCCTTTAATAAGATATTAGATTTTTAAGTATTGAACTCTTAACTTTGAAAAATGGAATTAGAGGAAATTAGAGAATACTGCTTATTAAAAAAAGGGGTTGAAGAATGTTTACCATTTGATAACGATACGTTGGTATATAAAGTGATGGGGAAAGTATTTTTGCTAACAGGTATTGATGGGCAACCCGTGCAATTAAATGTTAAGTGTAATCCTGAAAAAGTAATTGAATTACGAGAAAATTATTCGTGTGTTTTGCCCGGCTATCATATGAATAAAACGCATTGGAACACTATTGTATGTGATGGGTCGGTTAATAAAAAACTAATTGAATCATGGATTGATGATAGTTATAATTTAGTAGTGAGCGGCTTAACAAAAAAATTAAAAACTGAATTAGATAATTTGTAAATGGTATAATTGCGGTCTTTTTTTATAGAAATTTCAGTTTTTCAATGAGGTCACTAAAATAAGTAGGCGACCAAATTTGAATGGCTTTATCATCTTTAAGGATTTCCAATATCAAAGGTCCGGAAAATGGAACATCTCCAAAGCCTTTAGCTATTTTTCTTAATTCCAAAATGTCATATTTATATAGGATAATCGGAAATATTCCGATTATCCTATTTATTTTAAATATAGTGGTTTATTGCCTGAACTTTGTGAGAAAGAGTAATGAACATTTCAAATGTTCTCCCCGTTAAATCAAAAAGCCTGTAAATACTTGATTTACAGGCTTTCGTGAAACTTTCAGCGGTCCGGACGGGACTCGAACCCGCGACCTCCGCCGTGACAGGGCGGCATTCTAACCAGCTGAACTACCGGACCAACACCATCTCTTGCGATTTGGGACTGCAAATTTAAAACTATTTTCTTAATAGCAAAAGATATTTTACAAATAATTTAATTTTTGCTATAATCACTAAAAAAAACTACATATTGCCAAAGCTTTAAATCAAACTTAATATAAAATTAACAGAATTAAACTTTTTATATATTTTTGCCATCTAATTTGGCACGTGGCTTGAATAAGTTTGCTTGTACAAATTAAAACAAATAATTGCCGCTTCAAAAATTGAGGCAAACACAATTTAAAAATGAATAATAAAACACACGTACTAATGAAAAAAATATTCTTATTCATAGCCAGCATTACTGTTGTAGCTTTTAACGCCAATGCTCAAGATCAAGACCCAAAGGCAAAAGCTATTTTAGATGATTTAAGTAAAGTTACAAAATCATACAAAACCATTACTTCTGATTATATTTTTACCATCATTAATAAAGAGAAAAAACAAACTGAAAAACAAACCGGTAAAGTTTTTGTAAAGGGTGCTAAATTCAAACTAGAAATTCCGGGTAATACCATTGTAAGCGATGGCGCAACCATTTGGGCGCATAATAAAGATGCTAATGAAGTTACCATTAAAAGCTTTGATGCAAGTAACGAAGATCAATTAAATCCTTCAAAAATATTTACCATGTATGAAAGTGGTTACAAATATAAATATGATAAGGAAGAAAAAGTTGGGGCAGCAATGTACCATGTCATTATTTTGTATCCTTCTATCAAACCTGAAAAAAAGAAGTTTCACACAGTTAAAATTTATGTAGATAAAACTAAAAAACAAATGTGTAAACTAGTGATGCTAATGAAAGATGGCACGACTCAAAACTACGATATAAAAGTATTTAAGCCCAACGCAGAAATTGCTGATAAAGTATTTATTTTTGATTTAAAGCCATTTAAAGCAGATCAAATAACGGATGAAAGAGATTAATAAAAACAGATGAATTTAGGTCTTATTGGTAAATCACTTTCGCACTCATTTTCTAAAAGCTACATAGAAGAAAAATTTATCAATCAAGATAAATTGAATTTTAAATACACTAATTATGATTTAGATAATTTAGATTCGTTACACCAACTTATTACATCAGAGCATCTATCGGGACTAAACATTACCAAGCCCTATAAAGAAAAAATTATTCCATTACTTGATGAATTAGATGCAACAGCTATAAAGATTGGAGCTGTAAATTGCGTAAAAATTACGTGGAAAAATGGAACGCCTTTTTTAATTGGTTATAATACTGATTATTATGGTTTTGCTCAAAGTATAAAACCATTTTTAGAACCCACACACCAAAAAGCATTGCTATTGGGCACAGGTGGCGCATCAAAAGCAATTGCCTACGCATTACAAAATATTGGTGTTGATATTTATTTTGTTACGAGCGGCAAAAAAAAAGATTCAAATTATTTTGAATATGGCGAGCTCAACAACTTTGTTTTAAATGCCTTTAAGCTAGTTGTAAATTGTACGCCATTAGGTATGTTTCCAAACGCAGAAGCGTGTCCGTTAATACCATATGAATACCTCACAAACCAACATTTGGTATATGATTTAATATACAATCCGCACGAAACTCTTTTTTTACAAAAAGCTAAACAACAAGGCGCTGTTACAATTAACGGATTAAATATGCTTAAACTGCAAGCAGATAAAGCGTGGGAAATTTGGCATTCGTAAAAATTATCGGAATTTTAAATTGACTTAAGTTAATTTTTATTTCTAAAAAAACTTGCAGGTAAGCATTGCAATATCATCTGTAAAAGGCATTTCGCCTTTAAATTCTTCTAAGTATTTCATCATTGCCACATTAATACTTTCGCAATTTGAGTTTTTATGAATGTTTAATAAACTTTCAATTTCTTTGATAGATAAATTATCATCTTTACTATTAACGGTATCTGTTAAACCGTCGGTGTAAGCAAATAAAATGGATTGCGCCGAAACTAAAAGCGTTTCATTTTCTAAAAACGGCAAAGGGTTTATAATACCCAGTAATGAGCAACCTTTATCTAAATAAAAGGTTTGATTATGGTTATTACATAAAATTGGCGCATTATGCCCAGCGTTAATATAGGTGAGTTTGCGTGTACCAATATTATATTTTGCAATAAATAATGTAATAAACTTTTCGTTTTTTGCATTATCGCAAATTAGCTTATTGATATCAATAACAATTTCGGTTAAGTTTTGTGTGTATTTTAAAAGCACGCGCAAAGCTGCCTGCAAATTGCTCATTAATAAAGCGGCAGCCACTCCTTTTCCAGAAACATCTGCTAAACAAAAAACAAACTCCACCTCGTTTATCCAAATTAGGTCGTAATAATCTCCACCAACTTGCTGATGTGGTAAATAAAACGCACTCATTTCAATTTCTTCTGTATGCGGCAAATCCGCGGGAAAAAGCAATTTTTGCATTCCTTGGGCTAATTCAAGCTCTTTTTGAATAGTGGCTTTTTGTATAGAACTTTTGTAAAGCTTTTTATTTTCTATAGCTACAATTATTACGTTAGTGAGCGTTTGAATAAAAGGTAAATGTTTAATAGCCGAACTCATTTCAATTTTTTTCTCATCAATATCGCCAAGCAAAACAAAGGCTAAAGGAGTTTGCTTATGATAAACAGGAATAACAATTTCAAATTTTTGACTCAAATTTCCTTTTGAAAAAGAAATGGTTTCAATTTCTTTTATGTCTAATAATTCGGGTTCAAATACTAAATGATTGTACTCTTTATTAACGCCATATTTTAAAATGCAAGTCCATTCATCTGTAAAACTAAATAAAACCAACTTTCCCACTTTTAATTTATTCTCTAATATTTCTTGATAAATATCAAGTAATTGAGCTGTGCTTACATTGTTATTAATAGCTTTTGTTATTTCTAACAAGGCATTTAATTTGATGTCTTTAACAGAATTAGCAGTTGTTTTATATTTTAAGTTAGAATTTGCCAATTTTTATTTATCGTATAATTTGTGAATTAAAGAAGGTAATTGTTTTGCAGCAAAAATTTCTCGCAATTTTAATCGCGCCTCACTCGCTGGCGTTCCAAAAAAAACTTTTCCAGCAGGTACGTTTTCCCCTACTCCACTTTGCGCCTGAATAACAGCTCCATCGCCAATGGTAATATCGCTTGATACACCAACTTGGCCCCACATGGTTACATTATTTCCAATAGTAGTGCAACCCGCAATTGTATTACCTGAAGCAAACAAACAGTTTTCGCCAATAACCACATCATGCGCTAAATGTACCTGATTATCAATAACAGTTCCTTTTCCAATAATTGTAGATGCAGTAACACCTCTATCAAAGGTGCAATTAGCGCCTATATGCACATTATCTTTTATAATAACATTTCCGCAAGATTGAAATTGCTCAAAATGCGTTTTTCTATTTTTATAATAAAAACCATCCGAACCAATTACAGAACCAGCATGTATGATGACATTGTTTCCAATTTCACAATAATCATAAATAACAACGTTAGGATGTAAAATACAATTATCTCCAATGGTTACGTGGTTTCCGATATAACAGCCCGGCATTACAATGGTATCCACTCCTATTTTAGCCGAAGAACTTATTGGCTGCATAGAATACTGCTTTGGTTGGAAATGCTGCGTTAATGTATTAAACGCTGTAAAAGGTTCGTTATGTATAATCAGTGCTTTTCCTGTTGGGCATTCAACCTCTTTGTTAATTATAATAGTGGTGGCGGCTGATTGCAGTGCTTTATTATAATATTTAGGATGATCAACAAACACAACATCGCCCAATACTACGCGGTGTATTTCATTAAATCCGGTAATAATGTGATTATCATTACCTATATAAGTAGCATCGATAATGGCAGCAATATCTTTAAGGCTTGTTGGTAAAATAGTCATATTCGAGTTAAATATTTGCAGTTTAAATATAAGTAAAGAAATTTTATAATAAAGTAAAGAATAGTTTATTTTTGTGCAACTTACTCTAAAGTTGAGTGTTTGTATTACTAGATTTGAAATTTTACGTTTATATTTTTTTATTTGCAATTAGCATTGGTGCGCAAGCTCAAAATAATAAACTATTAACTATTTTCAAAACCACCGAGCCTGTAGTTATTGACGGTGACTTATCAGAATCGCACTGGCAAACATGCGAGCAAGCAAGCAACTTTTGGCAAAATTTTCCTTACGATACATGTTTATCGAAATCAAAAACAACAGCTTATGTTACCTACAATGATAAATCTATTTTTGTAGCGGCTATCTGTTATGATTCGTTACCCGGAAATTATGTTGTGCAATCTCTAAAAAGAGATTTCTCATACCCAGTAAGCGATTGTTTTGTTTTTACTATTGATCCATTTTTAGATAAGCAAAACGGTTTTAGTTTTGGTGTTAATCCTTACGGTGCTCAACGAGAAGGATTAATTGCCAGTGGTGGCGGCCAAGGCGTAACTACTAATTGGGATAATAAATGGTTTAGTTCGGTAAAACGTAAACAAAATTGTTGGATTGTTGAAATGGAAATTCCTTTTAAAACCATTCGATATAAAAATGATATTAGCAGTTGGGGAATTAATTTTTCGAGAAACGATTTAAAACAAAACGAAAATTCATCGTGGTGTAAAGTTCCGAGACAATTTAATATTTCTTCTCTGGCTTATGTTGGTACTTTAAAATGGGACACCTTGCCAAAAAAAGCAGGACGAAATATGGCTATTATTCCGTATGGCATAGCAAAAGCCAGTCAGGATTTTGTAGCAAAAAAGCCGATTCTATTTGAAGGGAATATTGGTGCTGATGCAAAAATTGCGCTTTCATCATCTTTAAATTTAGATATTACATTTAATCCAGATTTTTCGCAAGTAGAGGTTGATAGACAAATTACTAATTTAACGAGATTTAGTTTGTTTTTTCCGGAGCAACGCCAATTTTTTATTGAAAACAGTGACTTGTTTGCCAACTTTGGTTTCCGACAAATACGTCCATTTTTTTCGCGACGCATAGGGTTTAATAATGGAAGCGCAGTGCCAATTATTGCAGGCGTTAGATTAAGTGGAAAGCCTAGTAAAAATTGGCGTATTGGAGTAATGGATATACAAACCGCCAGAACTAGAGTTTTAGATGCCGATGTATTTGCTCAAAATTATTTTGTAGCAGCAGTGCAACGTAATGTATTTAAAAGGTCTAATGTATCTTTTATTTTTGTAAACAGACAGCAATATGATACTTCAGGAATTTCAGGAATTAATTTTAATCGTGTGGTTGGCGCTGATTATAATTTGATTAGCAATAGTAATAAATGGATGGGAAAAGCTTTTTTTCATCACTCCTTATCCAATACAAATAATAATGATGCCTACACACATGCCACTTGGTTATCATATAATACCGAAAAAATAAATATCATGTGGAATCATGAGTACGTTAATAAAAATTATAATGCCGAAACTGGTTTTACGCCTCGCATCTTGCAACTTGATTATTCAAAAAATAGAATTGTACGAAATTCGTATTGGCGCCTAGAACCTCTTGTTAGCTATTACTTCTATCCTAAAAAATCTATTATTAATAAAATGGGGCCGCGCTGGTATATGGATTATTATGCTAATGAAAAATTTACTACTACAGATATGCTAAATCAGGTAGGATGGGATTTTAATTTAACTAATTCATCTGCATTATCTATAGACTATCATAATTACTATACAAAGCTAATTTTTCCAACAGACATAACATTTAGCGGTAATGCGGCACTGCCAATTGCGGAATATAAGTATCAGGATGTTGGCTTGAAACTAAAATCAAATCAACGAAAAACATTAAATGCTTCAGCTGGGATTACCTATGGAACCTACTTTACTGGTACAAAATTATCATACAACGCTGATATTGTTTTTAGAAAACAGCCTTATGCCATTATAACAGCTAGCTATACACACGATGAAATTGTTTTACCGAGCTTATCAAAAAAAGTAATTTTAGATTTAATTGGTCCTAAAATAGAATTTTCGTTCACTAAAAATATTTTCTTCACCACTTTTATTCAATACAATAGTCAAATTAAAAACGTAAATATTAATGCACGCTTTCAATGGCGTTTTAAACCAATGAGTGATTTATTTATAGTTTATTCAGATAATTATTATTCGGAAAATTTTGGAGAAAAAAATAGAGGCCTTGTATTAAAATTTGTTTACTGGTTTAACCTGTAATGGCTTAATGCACCCTCAATTTTTGACCTACCTTTAGGTAATATCTTTTTTGCGTATTATTTAAAATACAAAGTTCTTTCATAGTGAGGCCGTAACGTTTTGCTATTTCAAACCAAGTATCTCCACGTTCAATAGTATGCAATGATGCATTACTAGGATAAGCACAAATTCCGTAACGCGATTTTTTAATAATAATTGAATCATGGTGCAGTTTATTTTCGGTAAACGAAATAATAGAAGAAGGATCGAGTGCTTGCCCTTTAAATCGTACCTCAAAATGTAAATGCGGACCACTGCTTCTGCCTGTGCTTCCTCCTAGCCCAACTAATTGGCCAGCTAAAACTACCTGACCCGTTTTCACTTTTATTTTAGATAGATGAGCATAAACGGTTTCTAATCCATTATAATGTCTAATAATAACTACATTCCCAAAGGCGCCTTTTGCAGAAGCAATACGAACCATTCCATCAAAAGCACAAGCAACGGCATCGCCCTTATTTAAATTAATATCAATTCCTTTGTGCATTCTACCATCTCGCCAACCAAAATTTGAGTTAATTACACCAACCTTAGGGTGCATATAAACGCCTGATGAATCACTTTCTATTTTAATGATTTGTGATTCAGGAAATTCATCAAGCAGTGTTAGTTGAAACACGGAATTTTCATCAAAATCATCATAGAACTCTGTTGCAGGTAAATTATCATGTTTAAGAGACACATTATCGGCTTGATGCTCTGATAATAAACTATTATAATAGGTTATAAGTTCAATTTCCTGATTTTCAATGACGGCCAATTCAAGCAAGGAATCAACTAGCATCAAAACTTTTAGTTTATTTATATCACTTTTTGCATTAGAAATAATAGAACCATTAGTTTTAAGGCGAGTAGTATCCTTTTTAGGACCACCTTCTGCCAAGCAAAAAAAAGGTAAAAATAAACCGACTATTATTTTATGACTAATACGATTCAACATATAGCAAAATGAAGCTAAAATAATAAAATTACACTAAAAATTCGGATTAAGGATAGAATTAGAAACTTGAGTCATTTTTAATGTGATAAAAAATAATCGACCAAAATGTTTGTACTGCCAAAAAAAATGTGCTAATTTGTTTAATACAAAATAATAATATGATTGCAAAGGCCGATATTAAAATAGAAAAAACTGCTCATAGCAGAGTTACAGAGTACGATGTAAATAATGTTCCTTTTGGAAAATGTTTTTCAGACCACATGCTTGTTGCCGAATACGCTAATGGCCAATGGGAAAAAGCTTATATTATGCCATACAAAGACGTACCAATGAGTTATGCCATGTCTGCTCTGCATTATGGTCAAGCAATATTTGAAGGAATGAAAGCTTATAAAAATGATAAGGGAGAAGTTAGTGTTTTTAGACCCTTAGAAAATTTTAAACGAATGAACAAGTCTGCCATTAGAATGGCAATGCCTGAGGTTCCAGAAGAGATTTTTATGGGTGGTTTAATTGAGTTATTGAAACTAGATGCTTCGTGGGTTCCAACTTCAGAGACGGGTTCACTATACATTAGACCATTTTTAATTGCAACAGATGAAGCAATTGGAGTAAAAGCAAGTGATACTTATAAGTTTATTATTATTACTTGCCCAGCAGGTAAGTATTATTCAGAGCCAATTAAGGTACTTATTGAAACAAACTATATTAGAGCTGTTGAAGGTGGTGTAGGATTTGTAAAAGCTGCCGGCAATTATGGTAGAAGTTTATATCCAACCAGATTAGCGCAGCAAAAAGGCTATCAACAAGTAATTTGGACTGATGGAAAAACACATTCCTTTGTAGAAGAATCAGGAACAATGAATTTAATATTTTTAATTGGAGATACTATTGTAACTCCTGCCTTAAGTGATACCATTTTAGCAGGTATTACTCGAAATAGCGTATTAGCTTTAGCCAAAGAATGGGGAATGAAGGTGGAAGAGCGCAAAGTATCCATAGATGAAATTTTAAAAGCACATGCCGATGGTATTTTAAAGGAAGTGTTTGGTGTTGGAACAGCCGCAACTGTTGCGCAAATTATTGGAATTGGTCATGTTGATAATTATTACCCTTTACCATCTGTTGAGGAGCGGAAATTTTCTACTAAAGTTGATGAAACATTAAGAAATATTCGTAAAGGAAAAATTGAAGATACTTTGCATTGGATGTTTAAAATATAGTAGTAATCTAGTTTATTAAATAGATTTTGATCATCGATAATAACTAAGTTTTCATGATTGGAATAAAACATTAACTCAAATAAAAATCATTGTTCAAAACATTTTTTTTAATACCAATTCAAAACTTTAAATTTGCTACCTGTCATTTAATTGATGGTTTATTTCAACTTTCCTCCATTCCTGCAACGGAACATAAATGAAAATGAAAAGTAAATCATCTAAGAATTTTATAAAAGATAATTTAAACATATGAAGTATTTTGCAGATATAAATGTAATGCCAATGAAAGCATTATTAGACCCACAAGGAAAAGCAGTAACTGCCTCGATGAAAAATTTAGGTCTACCAGAAATAGAAAACGTTAGAATTGGTAAACATATTACCTTAGAAATAGATGCCGAAAACAAAGAAGCTGCATCGCACAAAGTTGATGAAGCTTGCAAAAAATTACTATGCAATCAAATCATGGAGTTTTACGAATATAATCTTCGCGAAGCATAAAAAATAAATCTATAAAATAAATAAAACCAATATAATTTAAAAATAAACATGGGATATCTTTTCACCTCAGAATCAGTATCAGAAGGCCATCCAGATAAGGTTGCCGATCAAATTTCAGACGCTTTAATTGATAATTTTTTAGCATTTGACCCACAAAGTAAAGTAGCCTGCGAAACATTAGTTACTACTGGGCAAGTAATATTGGCTGGAGAAGTAAAATCAAAAGCTTATTTAGATGTGCAAGAAATTGCGCGCGAAGTAATTCGCAAAATTGGATATACAAAATCTGAATACATGTTTGAGGCAAACTCTTGTGGTATTTTATCGGCTATTCATGAGCAATCTTCAGATATTAATCAAGGTGTTGATAGAAAGAAAAAAGAAGAGCAAGGTGCTGGTGACCAAGGAATGATGTTTGGTTATGCAACCAACGAAACGGCTAACTACATGCCTTTAGCATTAGATTTAGCACATGGTATTTTATTAGAATTAGCGGCATTACGCAGAGAAAATAAAGCCATTAAGTATTTGCGCCCTGATGCTAAATCTCAAGTAACTTTAGAGTATGATGATAATAATACGCCAGTTCGTATTGATGCCATTGTTGTTTCAACGCAGCATGATGATTTTGATACAGAACCAAAAATGCTAGCAAAAATTAAAAAAGATATTGTTGAGATTTTAATTCCTCGTGTAAAAAAGAATTATCCTAAATACGCACATTTATTTAACAACAAAATAAATTATCATATTAACCCAACAGGCAAGTTTGTAATTGGTGGGCCTCACGGAGATACAGGTTTAACAGGTCGTAAAATTATTGTAGATACTTACGGCGGAAAAGGTGCTCACGGTGGTGGCGCTTTCTCTGGAAAAGATCCAAGTAAAGTTGACCGTTCAGCTGCATACGCTACTCGCCACATTGCTAAAAATCTAGTAGCAGCGGGCGTTTGTTCTGAGGTTTTAGTTCAAGTATCTTATGCAATTGGTGTTGCACAACCAATGGGTATTTTTATTGATACTTATGGCACATCAAAAGTAAAAATGACTGATGGTGAGATTGCTAAAATAGTTCAAAGTGTGTTTGATATGCGTCCTTATTTTATTGAGCAACGTTTTAAATTACGTACTCCAATGTATAGCGAAACAGCAGCATACGGGCACATGGGTCGTAAAAACGAAGTGGTAACAAAAACTTTCAAATCTCCTGATGGAAAAACTAAAACAATGAAAGTTGAATTATTTACGTGGGAAAAATTAGATTACGTATCAAAAGTAAAAACTGCTTTTAAATTAAAATAGTTTAAACTTATAAATTTTAAAATCCTCAACGCTATCGCAGTTGGGGATTTTTTTTTGAGTATTTCGTATTTACTTCAAATAAAAAATGATACACAGAAGTAGGTTGATTCAATTTTTTGAATTATTTGTTATATGAAAAATACTTGTTTCATACTCGCGCGATGCAACAATAACTTTAGTATTAGTAGAGTGTTTGGTAAATAAATTTTTAACAAGAATGGGACAATTATTATCTTTTGATAAATGGGATAAGATGACATGACTCATAGAACTATGTTTATGATTTATAAATAAATCTAATGCTTGCTTATTTGATAAGTGTCCGTTATCGCCTCGAATTCTGTCTTTTAAATAGTATGGATAATTACCATTTTCAAGCATCATATCGTCATAATTTGCTTCTAAAAAAGCAGCGTGACACTGTTTAAAATTATCAATAACATGCTCACACACCGATCCAATATCAGTAAGTACTCCAACTTTTACACCATTGCTTTCAATTATGAAACTGCAAGGATCTGAGGCATCATGCCGTTTTGGAAAAGCAGTAACAGAAATACTTCCAACAATTATAGGAGCATAAGCTGTAAATGTATTAACTAAATTTTCATCTAATATTAAATGAGAATTATTTAAAGTGCGTGTTGTAATATAAATTGGCAACGCGTATTTTTTAGATAAAATTTGTAACCCCTTTGTATGATCTCCGTGCTCATGAGAAATAAATAAAGCTTTAACATTTTGTATTGGTAAATTCAATCGCTCCATTCGTTTTTCAATTTCTTTGCAAGAAATTCCAACGTCAATTAAAATTGCTTCATCATTATTTCCAACGTAATAACAATTGCCATTGCTTCCTGAATTTATAGAGGTTATGTAAAGTGCCATATTTTGTAAAGAAACATATATTTAAACGATTTTTATTAATTGTTTAAAAAGAACATCTGAAATAATTTTTGAATGGAAATTTAAAAGCATTTATTAACCATAATGTATTGATATTTAAGTAAAATGGATAAAAATATTGCTAGAAAATACGTATATTTAAATTTTTAAAATCCGATATGGAATATAACACACAACTTCCCAAATTAGAAATTCCTGAATACGGGAGAAACATACAAGTAATGATTGATTACTGCATTACTATTGAAGATAGAGAGGAAAGAAACAAATGCGCCAAAGCTATTATTCAAATTATGGGGCAGTTAAATCCGCACTTACGAGATATTGCCGATTTTACGCATAAATTATGGGACCATTTATTTTTGATTTCTAAATTTAAGTTAGATGTGGATTCTCCATATCCAAAACCAAATGCCGAAACTTTTACAACAAAGCCTAAACTAGTTCCTTATCCTGCCACTAAAATTCGCTATAAGCATTATGGCAAAACTATTGAGCGTATTATTGATGTAGCAAAAACATTTGAAGAAGGACCCGAGAAAAAAGAATTAACTCGCCTTATTGCGAACCATCTAAAAAAATCATACGTAAATTGGAATAAAGATTCAGTTACGGATGATATTATCTTTAAGCAATTTAAAGAAATGACGAATAACGAATTGATGATTGATGAAACAGCGGCTTTAACTCACGCAAACGAATTAAAGAACAAAATGCACAATAATCAAACGCCAATAACTGTAAATGTTGTAAATAATAAAAATCGTCACAAAAAAAATAAAAGCAAATTTAAACACAGAAATAATAACAACCGACCAACATCATAGCATATGGCCATTTTTGAAGTTACAGGAGGCAGGCAATTAAAGGGAGATATTATCCCGCAAGGAGCAAAAAACGAAGCGCTGCAAATATTATGCGCCGTATTGTTAACTCCCGAAAAAATTACAATTAGTAACATTCCAAACATTGTTGATATCAATAAATTAATTGATTTATTGAGAGATTTAGGTGTAAAGGTTGAAAAAACAGGTCACGAAGAATATACTTTTCAATCAGATGATATTAATGTTGATTATTTAGTTTCTCCTGAATTTAAAAAGAAAGGCGGAGGCTTGCGCGGCTCAACGATGATTATTGGACCAATGTTAGCACGCTTTGGAGTAGCTTATATGCCTAAGCCGGGTGGCGATAAAATTGGCCGCCGCAGAATGGATACCCATTTTATTGGCTTTGAAAACTTAGGGGCAAAATTTGAATATGATGCTGAAAACGAAAATTTTAAAGTAACTGCCGATAAACTAATTGGATCGTACATGCTACTAGATGAAGCATCGGTAACCGGTACAGCAAATATAGTGATGGCTGCTGTTTTGGCCGACGGAATTACTACAATTTATAATGCAGCATGCGAACCCTATTTACAGCAACTATGTAAAATGCTTAATCGCATGGGAGCAAAAATTAGTGGCGTTGGTTCAAATTTATTAACGATTGAAGGAGTAACTTCTTTAAAAGGAACGACTCATCGTATTTTACCTGATATGATTGAAATTGGTTCGTTTATTGGCTTAGCTGCTATGACGCAATCTGAGATTACAATCAAAGATGTGTCCTATGATAATTTAGGTTGCATACCAAAAGTATTTTCTCGTTTAGGAATTGAAATGGAACGCCGTGGTGATGATATTTATATTCCATCTCAGGAACATTATGAAATTGATTCTTTTATTGATGGCTCCATGTTAACAGTTGCTGATGCTATTTGGCCAGGATTTACACCAGATTTACTTAGCATTATGTTAGTAACAGCAACTCAAGCTCGTGGTAATATTTTAATTCATCAAAAAATGTTTGAGAGTCGATTGTTTTTTGTTGATAAGCTAATTGATATGGGCGCACAAATTATTTTATGTGATCCACATCGTGCAACCGTGATGGGTTTAGATAGAAAAGTACAATTACGCGCTATACAAATGGCATCTCCCGATATTAGAGCAGGCGTAGCTTTATTAATTGCAGCAATGAGCGCTAAAGGAAAAAGTACCATCTATAACATCAATCAAATTGATAGAGGATATCAAAATATTGACGGCCGCCTTAATGCAATTGGTGCTGAAATAATCAGAAAAAATAATTAAACTAAAATGTCTTCAATCAAAATTAATTCTATAATAATTTGCTTTTTGAGTTGTTTTTTATTTTCAAATTGTAAAACAAAAAAAGATACTGTATCAACTTCAAAATCGCAAGAAACTCTTCCTACAGTAAAAGTAGACGTTGTTGAAGGTTTAAATTTAGGCAATAAAGCGCCTGAGATTATGATGGCTTCTCCCACTGGAAATGTGATTACATTAACCTCTTTAAAAGGAAAATTAGTCTTAATTGATTTTTGGGCAAGTTGGTGTGGTCCGTGCCGATTAGAAAATCCGGCGGTTGTTGCATCTTACCATAAATTTCATGGCAGTGCTTTTAAAAACGGAAAGGGTTTTGAGGTACTAAGCGTATCGCTTGATCAAAATGCAATGGCTTGGACAAAAGCTATTGAAAAGGATCAATTAGTATGGCCTTATCATGTTTCTGATTTACAAGGCTGGAATAACGCAGCCGCTCAGAGATATGGTGTAAATAGCATTCCAACTAATGTGCTTGTTGATGGTAATGGAATTATTATAGCTAAAGGATTAAGAGGCGAAGCATTAGAAAAAGCTTTAGAATCGCAATTAAAGTAGTTATTGCACGGTAATATTTAAATTAAGGTTATTTTGCACTCATTATTACTTCATCATTGTTTTTTTATTTAATGTAATATGCCAATAAGCAGTTATATTCTGCCAAAGAAAATTAATATCATAGTACACATTAATGATTTTTCTTAAAAACTGACAATTTTTCGCATTTTTATAATTGGCAAACATATTGATTAAGTAAATTCGCCAAAAATTTATAACATGGAACAAAACGATAAAGAGACAAATAATCAACAAGAAGATACGATTTTAGAAAATGTTGAAAGCGCTGCAGAGCATACCTCAGCGGAAGCAACACAGGAAGAAACTAGGGAAAAGAGTTCAGAAGTTATGGAGGAATCTAATCAACCGGAAGATTTTGCAGGCCAAATTGCCGCATTAAACGATAAATATTTACGGTTATACTCAGAATTTGATAATTACCGTAAAAGAACTATTAAAGAGAAATCTGACATTATTCGATCAGCTGGCGAAGATGTATTTAAAGCGTTTATACCCACCGTTGATGATTTTGACAGAGCAATTAAAGCTAACGAAATAGTTGAAGACGCCGCTCCAATTAAAGAAGGAATGGTTTTAATTTACAATAAACTAAAATCTGCTTGCTTGCATAAAGGCTTAGAGGCAATGGAAACAATCGGTAAGCCATTTGATGCAGATTTTATGGAATCTATTGCAAGTATTCCTGCTCCTAGCGAGGATATGAAAGGTAAAGTGATAGATGAGGTTGAAAAAGGATATAAATTAGGAGATAAAGTAATTCGTTTTGCTAAAGTAGTAGTAGGAAGTTAAATAAATACACCATGAGCAAAAAAGATTTTTACGAAATATTAGGAGTTTCAAAAAGCGCAAGCGATGATGAAATAAAAAAAGCATACCGTAAATTGGCAATAAAATATCATCCGGATAAAAACCCTGATGATAAAGCAGCGGAAGAAAAATTTAAAGAAGCTGCTGAAGCTTACGAAATTTTAAGTAATTCTGAAAAACGTCAGCGTTACAACCAATATGGACATGCGGGTGTTGGAGGTGCATCAGGTAATGGCGGTGGTCATTATGGAGGTGGCATGAATATGGATGACATTTTTAGTCAGTTTGGAGATATTTTTGGAGGTGGAGGTTTTGGTGGTGGCAGACAGAGTAATGGAGGAAGGCGAGTAACTAGAGGTTCTAATTTGAGAATTAAAGTAAAATTAAATCTTGAGGAAATTGCTAAAGGAGTTGAAAAAAAACTGAAGGTAAACAAGTTTGTCAACTGCACAACTTGCAAAGGGAGTGGTGCCAAAAACGGACAATTTGATACTTGTAAACTTTGTAATGGTTCTGGAGTTCAAGTGCGCACACAACAAACTTTTTTAGGTGCTATGCAAACGCAAACCACTTGTAGTGGTTGCAACGGAGAAGGAAAAACAGTAAAAGATAAATGTAATACCTGCCATGGTGATGGAATTGTGAGGGCTGAAGATGTGATTTCAATAAACATTCCTGCTGGTGTGGCCGAAGGAATGCAGCTATCCGTGAACGGAAAAGGAAATGCAGCACCTCGCGGAGGTATTAACGGAGATTTATTAGTTTTAATTGAAGAAGAAGAACATTTAGAATTGAAGCGAGATGGCAGTAATTTGTTTTACGATAGTTATGTAAATTTTGCAGATGCAGCCCTAGGAACAAGCATTGAAATACCAACGGTTGACGCTAAAGTTAAAATAAAAATTGAACCTGGTACTCAAAGTGGTAAAGTATTGCGATTAAAAGGAAAAGGTTTGCCAGATGTTAATTCATACGGAACTGGCGATTTATTAGTGAACATAAATGTTTGGACTCCTCAAAGCTTAACTACTGAAGAGAAAAAAGCATTGGAAGTACTAAGAACTTCCAAAAACTTTGCTCCTAATCCTAATCGAAAAGAGAAAGGTTTTTTTGACCGAATGAGAGAGTACTTTGAGTAATAAATAATGTTATTACTTTATAACGGCAGGCTTATTTTAAAAGTACTGCCTACATTTTCTTCCGAAGTAAACGAAATACTTCCGCCCATCATGGTAACAAATTTCTTGGTAAGGTTCAATCCAATTCCTGTTCCCTGAATATTTTTAGAATTTGATGTTCTAAAAAATGGTTCAAATAAAAAATCGTGGTCATTCTTTGGAATACCAATTCCTTGGTCTTGCACAACAAATGAAATTTGATTTTTTTGATGTGCAATTGAAATTTTTACTTCACCACCTTCTCTCGAATATTTACAAGCATTTTTAACTAAGTTATTGATCGCCGTTTTAAGTAAAACTTTATCTGCAACAATATCCTCAATTATTTCAGAATCCAACAACACAATTTTCTGTTTAGAGAAATTTATCGTGTTTTCATTAATTATATTATCAATAAGTTCGCGCACATTAAGTAACTCAGGATTATGTTGTATTTTTCCTGATTTAATTTTTTCTTGGGTTAAAAAATCGCTGAAAATACTTTTTAAATGAAAAACAGATGCTTGAATTTTACTTAAATGATTTTTTTGCTTTCCCTCATCTTTTATTTCTATATATTTTTCAATTAACTCGGCTGAACTTGCTATGGTTGTAAGTGGAGTTAAAAATTCATGTGATGCTGTGCTTATTAATTGCGATTTTAATTCATTAAGTTCCATTTCTTTTTTTAACGCACCTTGTTTTACAATGTATGCCTTTACAATTAAAAATAAAACAATTAATAAAAAAACACAAATACCAAATGCTATAAATTTTAATTGCTTTTCGTTGTTTTCTTGTAAGCGCAATAGTTCATTCTCTTGTTCGTTCTTCTCGCTTTCATATTTAATGGCCATTTCTTGAATTGTATTTTGAGTAGTAACATTAAATACCGAATCTTTTACATGTGCATAAAGCGTGTAGTACTTGTTTGAAGTTTCAAAATTTCCGGACTTAGAATAGTATTTTGCTAAATTTTCATAGCTAATATATAAATTCGCGAAATCTTGCAATTTTTTAAATAAAGTAATGGCTTCTAAGCAAAGTTCAATGGCTTTTTTTGTATCGCCTAATTCGTTATATGCTTGCCCTAAATTTTGTTTAGCAACGGCAATTTTTTCTAAATCAGCTGATTTTTCATGAATGGTATTGTCATGAAATTTGTTGAAATAATTTAATGCAGCTGTATAATTCTTAATTTGAAAATATACGCTCCCCAGACAATTGTAGCAATATGTTAACATAGCAGAATCTTTTACTCCACTAAAATAATTTTCTGCTTTTTTATAATTAAAAACGGCCATGCTATAATCACTTTTGTAATAATAGTAGTTTCCTAAATTTATATAACTTGAAGCTATTTTTCTTGTATTTTTTATGATGGTGAAATTTTCAATTGCTTTTAAGCATTTATAAATAGCTAAATCATAATTGTGCAAGCTTCCGTAAACACTAGCTATCCCACTATTTATCACACCTAAATGAAATTCTTTTTTTGGTGATTGACTTGTTAACGCTATTTTTTCGGCTTTATAATAAATTTCTAAACTTTTTTTATAGTTAGTTAAATTTTTGTACTGCCAAGCTAAATCATTATAACATTCTACTAATTTAAAGTTTATCTTTTCACTTAAATCTACAGCGTGTTGTGCAAATAGCAGAGCATCCTTTGTAGAATTGCTTTTGGTTAATTTCACTAATTGTTGCAATAATTTTACCTTGTTACTATCATTATTTGCTATACTCAAACAATGAATCAGTGAATCTTTTGATTGGTCGGTTTTACAAAAACCAAAAAGAGACAAAAACAAAAAGACTAATAAAATAGTTTTATTCATTTTTAAATAGTTTGTATTTTTAGTTAGCATATGAAATTTATACATTGATAATTATAAAAAACGTACTACCTACATTTTCTTCCGATGTAAAGGTTAATTTGCCTCCTATTATGGTTATTAATTTTTTAGTGATGCTTAATCCAAGGCCTATGCCTTTTATTTGATTCACATTACTTGCTCGATAAAATGGGTCAAACAAAAAAGCTTGGTCTTTTTTAGGAATGCCCATTCCTTGATCTTTTATTGAAATTAAAATGCTATTTTTTTGTTGATTCGTAGTAATTGTAACTTGACTATTAACCGCCGAATATTTGCAAGCATTACTTACTAAATTTGTAATCACCATTTTAAATATAGTTTTATCTATTAACAAATCACTTTCTAATCCTTCATGATTATAAATAAATTGATGGTGAGGATAATTGTTGTTGTTAGTAGTAATAATTTGTTCAATACAATCTTTCAAATTTATTAATTCTGGATTGTTTTCTACTTTACCTTGATTTATTTTCTGCTGACTTAAAAAATCGCTATATATTGATTTTAAAGATAATACAGCCGATTTAATTTTATCAATGTGCCTTATTTTTTTATCTAATTCATCTGTATAAATATATTTTTCAATAAGTTCAGTAGAAGTTATAATGGTGGTTAATGGAGTTAAAAATTCATGCGATGCCGTAGTTATAAATTGAGATTTTAATTCGTTAAGTTGCTTTTCTTTTTTTAATGCACGTTGTTTTGAAATATATGCTTTAAGTCCAATTAATACAATCATTACTAATAAAAAACAATATATAGCCATCAAGTAAATAATCTGCTTTTTGTCAGCATTTTGGTCAAGTAAATCCTTGTTTTCCTTTTCTTTCTTTTCCGCTTCATACTTAACAGTCAACTCAGCAATAGCTATTGCATTTTTCTCAGAAAGCAAAGAATCACTTAATTCACAATGAAAATTTTTATATTGGTAAGCCTTTTCAAAATCTTTTTGCTTTGCATAAAAATCTGCTAAATTTTGATAGTAAACAGATTCGTATAATTTTAGGCCGAGTTGTTTTGAACAAAACAAACCATTCAAAAAATACTGTTCAGCAGCGACATTGTTTTTATTTAAAAAATAAATTTTCCCAATATGCTGATAGGTTTTAGCTAAACCATCTTTGTTATCAAGTTCTTTATTTAAAACTTCTGATTTTAAATAATAAAACAAAGCTGAATCTAATTGGTTGTTTTCATTAAAGCACTCTCCAATTGCTACATAAGAATTTGCTACCCTATCTTGCCTGCCTTCAATATAATAATTAGCCAATGCTTTATGGTAATAATGCATTGCACTGTCATTTAGTTTTTGACGATGCTTAATATCGCCCAAATTATGATAAGCATCTGCTATACCTATTAAATTGTTAGCTTTTATAGCGTAAGCAAGTCCAATTCGGTAAAATTTACTTGCAGCTTGCAAATTATGTTGATCACATAAAATACCTCCAATATTGATGGCGCCTGACAAGGCACCTTCATAGTTTTTTAATTCCTCATTAATTTTAAAAGAACTTAGGTAAAAGCCCAAACCCTTCTGCTGCTTTCCTTGCTGAGTATATATGTTTCCAATATTATTAAAAGAAGATGCCATTCCTTTTTTATCTCCAAGTGCTTGTTTTATAACTAGCGAATTATTAAAATAGCGTAAGGCAGAGTCATAATTTCCTTCGTTGTAATAAGCAATACCAATGTAATGAAGCGCTTTTGCCGAACCTTTTTTATAATTAATTTCTTCTGCGAGTTTATGGGCTTGATTGCCAAATTTTAAGGCGTTTTTAGCATCAGAAAATAAATAGTGTTTGCATAATTCATGCAGAATATTTACTTGCAATGTGTCACGTATGTTTTTTGATAAACTTTTTTCTAACGAATCAACCTTATTGTTTTGAGCATTTAAAAACAATACACTGAACATAAAAAATGGCAGGAAAAGCTTTCTGAAAACTAAAAATATAGTTTGTTCCAACATAAGACAACTAATATAACAAATACTTTATCATATTACCGAAATAATTTAGGTAATTATCGCTACCTTTAGCGCCTTAAATTTTATATCATAGTTTGCAATGGTTTCTATTAATGGTGTTACGGTTTCGTTTGGTGGGTATGATTTATTCGACAATGTCTCTTTTTTAATTAATCCAAAAGATCGTATTGGATTGGCTGGTAAAAATGGAGCCGGCAAAAGTACGATGCTTAAAATTTTAGCTGGTTTTCAAACACCTACCAAAGGAGAAGTTTCTCGTCCTAAAGATTGTAAAATAGGCTATTTACCTCAGGATATGACGCATCAACATGGACGAACTGTTTATGTGGAAACCGAATCTGCCTTTGAGGAAATTAAATTATTACAGGCAAAATTAGTGGGCATCAATCATCAATTAGAAACTCGTACAGATTACGAAAGTGACGCGTACATGACTTTGATTCAGGATTTAACCGACATTAATGACCGCCTAAATATGATTGGTGTTGATAATACAGAAGAAGAAATTGAAAAAGTTCTGATTGGTTTGGGATTTCAGCGTAAACAATTTCACATGCAAACATCAGAGTTTAGTGGTGGATGGCGAATGCGTATTGAATTGGCTAAATTATTATTGCAAAAACCAGATGTATTAATGTTGGATGAACCAACCAATCATTTGGATATTGAAGCAATACAATGGTTAGAAGAAGTGATGGAAGTTTTTCCGGGTGCTGTTGTTTTAATTAGCCACGATAAAACCTTTTTAGATACAGTAACAAAACGTACCATTGAAATTGTTAACCAAAAAATATACGATTACAAAACTAATTATTCGCATTATTTAGTATTGCGTCAGGAGCGTAAACAACAACAAGAGAACGCTCAAAAAAATCAACAAAAAATGATTGATCAAACAGAAATGTTGATTGATAAATTTAGAGCAAAGGCAAGTAAATCAGCCATGGCTCAATCCTTAATTAAAAAATTGGACAGATTAGACCGAGTAGAAGTAGATGACATGGATACGGCTGCTGTTCGTTTTCGATTTCCACCTCCTGCACATAGCGGAAAAATTGTAATTACTGCCGAAAATGCGGGTAAAACATATGGTGATAAACATATTTTTTCGGGCGCAAATTTTATCATCACAAAAGGAGAAAAAATTGGATTGGTTGGTCGAAACGGAGAAGGTAAATCAACCATGATGAAAATGATTGCCGATAAAATTAAATATGATGGATCTATTCAATTAGGTCATAATATTTTAATGGGTTATTTTGAGCAAGATCAAGAAGAAAAAATTGATTTAGATAAAACAGTTTTTGAAACGATTGATGAATTAGCAGTTGGTGATGTTCGTAGGCAAGTTCGTAGCTTATTGGGTTCATTTTTGTTTGGTGGTGATGATATAGATAAAAAAGTAAAAGTGTTAAGCGGAGGAGAGCGTGGACGTTTAGCCTTATGTAAATTATTATTAGAGCCTTACAATTTATTATTATTAGATGAGCCAACTAATCACTTGGATATTAAATCAAAAGAAGTGTTGAAACAATCTTTAATTGATTACGAAGGAACATTGGTAATGGTTAGTCATGATAGAGATTTTATGACAGGCATGTGCGATCGTTTATTTGAATTTAGAGATGGTCATGTAAAAGAATATTTATGTGATATTAAAGAGTTTATGGAAATTCGCAAGGTTGAAAGATTGAACGAATTAGATTTAGATAAAACGGGTGTAAAAGCTGTTCCTGTGGCCGAGAAAAAATTAGCAGTTTCTTCTGATTTTGAGGCGCAAGAAAGAAAGAAACAGCAAACTCAAATGGCATCACAAATTAAAAAATCGGAAGAGCAAATTGAACGATTAGAATTAGAAATCAAAACCTTAGATACTAAATTGGCTGTTCCTGAAACTTATGATGAACTAACCAAAGATCCCAACTTTTTTAATACATATAATAAACTAAAAAAAGAGCTTGAAACTGAAATGGCTAAGTGGGAAGATTTAAGTTCGAAGTTGGTATAGATGATTACTACTTA
>JBIKOX010000153.1:0-7495 GCA_044357775.1 Bacteroidia bacterium
TGACTGTAACACATAACATACAAAACATCACTTTTAGTGAAAATACCCTGCAATTGTTAATCGATGGTAAGTTAATTGCGATCCCTTTGGATAAAATTTCAAATAAACTAAAAACGGCTAACGAGTTACAGCGAAATTTTTATAAAATTTCACCATCAGGCTACGGCATTCATTGGCCTTTAATTGATGAAGACCTTTCTGTAGATGCATTAATACAAGCTATAGAAAAATCAACTTCCTCTGCGGATTAAATCAATTTCTATTATTTTTAGAATTTCATAAGTGAAAAAAATCTTTTTTTATCGAATATAATAATTGAATTGTTTAATTAAATAATGAATCACTTAAAAATCTCCGTTTGTATGGCTACTTATAATGGCGCTACTTATATCAAGGAGCAATTAGAATCCATATTAAAGCAACTGAAAGAGGGAGATGAAATAATCATTTCTGATGATCATTCAATAGATGACACCTTAGATGTTATAGCATCCTTTCAGGATAAACGTATTACTATATTTCTAAACCCAAATAAGCAGGGACCTGTTACTAATTTTGAAAACGCATTAAAACAAGCAAACGGTGATATCATTTTTTTAGCTGATCAGGATGATATTTGGTTGCCAGATAAAGTAAAAATTCAATCAGCATTACTCCAAACCTACGACCTAGTGTTAAGTGATGCTATTGTAGTTGATGAGTCAGGAAAAATACAGCATCCATCATTTTTTAAAATGAATTATTCTGGCAAGGGTTTAATTCGTAATTGGGTAAACAATTCCTTTATGGGATGCTGTATGGCTTTTAACAAGAACGTTTTAAATTATGTATTGCCATTTCCTGATAAAATAGCGATGCATGATAGCTGGATAGGTTTAAATGCCTCTTTAATAGGAAAATCTTATTTTTTAAATACGCCCTCAATTCACTACAGGCGTCACGGTAGAAACACCATGGCTTCGTTCAAAAAAAATCACTTGCCAGTAACTTACCAAATCCGTTACCGATTATACATGATGTTTCATGTTTTAAAGCGCGCACTTTCCAGAAGTTGAAAGTGAATGTTGTTTTGGGTGTTTTAGCCTCACCCTCTTATCCGCTCAGTGAGAATTAAGTGCTAAATTTTACACAAAAAATCTTTCAAAATAAATCAGGAATCTAAAATTAAAAGTTGTTTGATTCCAAATGTAAATCTGTTTTATTCCATTTATAAGTAATAGATAGTCCAAGAAGTTAGTCACCCTGAACTTGATTCAGGGTCTCTGAGATGCTGAATCAAGTTCAGCATGACCAACATAATTGGACCATGTAATAAATGTATTTGGTATTAGGGATTAAGTCGTAATAAACTATAAAGTAATTGTAATCAATTACTATAAAAAATTAAATTAATTGTAACTAATTACTATAAAAAATCAAATTAATTGTAATTCGTTACAATTAATTATTATATTTACAAAATGGAATCTGTAGTTATTTTAAGTAACGATTTATTGGAATATGTTTCAAATGATTTTGTGCGAAGTTTAATGCAAGAAATTGACTGGAAACAAAAACTCATTGAAATAAGAGGTAGTAGGGGTGTAGGAAAAACTACACTGATGCTACAAAAAGCTAACACATTAAAAAAAGATGGGTCAAATGTTGTATATGCGTCGTTAGATACTCCATACTTTTTTAATAACAGCTTAGTTGAATTTGCAGATGAGTTTGCCCGCTATGGTGGGGAATATCTTTTCCTTGATGAAGTGCATCGCTATCCATCAAAAGAACCTGAATCGGATTGGTCGTTGGAACTAAAAAATATTTACGATGCATATCCAAAATTAAAAATAGTTTATTCAGGTTCTTCCATTTTGCATTTATACAAAGGAAAAGGAGATTTGAGCAGAAGAAAATCGTCATATTTACTTAATGGACTTTCTTTTCGTGAATATCTTGAATTAAACAAGATACTAAAACACCATCCTGTTGAACTGGAATTCCTTCTTGAAAATCATAATAAAATTGCAAGCGATATCAATAAAAAAATTCGACCGCTGGTTTACTTCAAAAAATACCTTAGGTTTGGGTACTACCCTTTTTATAATGATAACGAAGAAATATATTTCAGGCAATTACAGGATGTAATTAATCTCATTATAGATACCGATCTGCCTTATCTTACATCTATTTCTGCGGGAGCAAGAGAACAATTAAAAAGATTGCTAGGTGCAATAAGCTCCACTGTACCTTATGTTCCAAACATGAATAAATTGGCAGGACTTATACACGTAACTGACAGCCGAACATTATTAAAATACTTGCAATTGTTAATGGAAGCGCAGTTAATTTATCTTTTAAGAGCTGATGCAAAAGGGAACAAGCAGTTACAAAAACCCGATAAAATTTTACTAAATAATACTAATCTAATTAATGCGCTAGGGCTTTCACAAAATGATGTGGGAACACAGCGCGAAACGTTTTTTCTGAATCAATTATCGTTTCGGCATTCGGTAAATTATTCTGAAAAAGCAGATTTTTTGGTGAATAAAAAACATGTATTTGAAATTGGTGGAAAAGGGAAAAATAAAACACAAATAGCAGGTTCAAAATCAGCTTATTTGGCATTAGATGATATTGAAACAGGTTTCGGGAACAAGATTCCACTTTGGTTATTCGGTTTTTTATATTGATGTACTTTGATTAAAGATTGATGCGTAACAGGGTAAATAATTCCTATATGGGTTGTAGTATGGCTTTTAACAAGAACGTTTTAAATTATGTATTGCCATTTCCTGATAAAATAGCGATGCATGATAGCTGGATAGGTTTAAATGCCTCTTTAACAGGGAAATCTTACTTTTTAAATACGCCCTTAATTCATTACAGGCGTCACGGTAAAAACACCATGGCTTCGTTCAAAAAAAATCATTTGCCCGTAGCTTATCAAATCAGTTACAGATTATATATGATGTATCATGTTTTGAAACGTAGGTTATTTTCATAAAAAATAGTAATTTCTATTTTTTGTGATTTGACGAATAGCTCTTAGCATAAATAACGGCAAGCAATTTAGCAATAGGTTTTGGCCATAACCTTTCAAACATCATTAAATCTTCTTTTTGTCTGCTATTATTCTGTAATCCCTTCGTTGTAGCCGATTCTTCATGTATGCGATGCTTCATTAATTTTTGATTAATGTAAACAAAACGCCCTTTCATGTTCGTCAATCTATACCAGGCATCCCAATCCATATTAATATGGAACTCATTGGTGAAATTAAAATCACCAACATTGTGTAAATTATACATGACGCTTGGAGCAGCAATTGGACATCCAAATGAAATCATCCTTTTTTTCCAAAAAATACGTTTAATGTTTTTATTAAAAGGCATAAACGAATGTAACATCAATCGTTTAATTTTTAATAATGTGGTTTTATCCCTATCCTTTCCCCCAACAATTTCTGAATAATTTGTAAAACAAATTAAACTGTCATTAAAATTTTCAGCTTCTTTTATGCAATTCTCTGTATAATTCGGTAAATAAATATCATCTTGATGCGCTAAAGTCAAGTACTTTGTTGTTGCTTGTTTCAAACTAAAATTCCAGTCATGGGCAATTCCTTTTCCCGGTTCTGTTACAAAAATTTTCAATTCAAATTTTTCAGCAAGTTGTGTTAAAAATTCAGAGGGTGTTGATGTAGCAATATAAATATCACTTTTAACCGTTTGATTTATTAACGAAAGAATACATTCCTCAATAAATGGAGAATCTTTATATGCTAATATCGCAAACGAATGCAACGTCATTTATTGCTTTTTTGGATAATTGCCAATATCAAAATTAATAGCAGCTAACAATAGCTGGAAGCCCAAGGTAATCATCAACGTAGGAATGATAACAGTACCGGTGGGTGCTGCCATTTTTAAATCAATATATTTTATGTAGTTACTAATACCATAATACAAGCCACATACAAAAAGGGGGACTCCTGTTATTATATATAGCGAAGCAATATTAAATTCGTAAAGAAAATACTTTAATAATATACGTCTAGCCCAACCCGCCAATAATTTTGGAGGAAACTCTACTAACGTTTTGGTAACAGACAGGTTAGACACTTCACTACCATACTTTGCTTTCATTGGCACATCTTGTATGACGGCATTTACGTGATACAATTCTATAAGCATGGAAGACTCAAAAAAATAACGTTGATGAATGCGATTCCAATCTAACGCATTTAAGGTTTCTTTATTAATGGCAATAAAACCATTGGTGGGGTCAAATACGTTCCAATAACCAGAGGCAGCCTTAATTAAAAAGCTCAAACCAATGTTTCCAATTCTTCTAATCATAGGCATTTGCCTAATAGCTATATGATCTTTAAATCGGTTACCTTTTGTAAAATCTGCTTTATTGGTAATAATTGGTTCAAGTAACAAAGGTATGTAAGTTGAATCCATTTGTCCGTCGCCATCTAATTTTACAGCAATATCTGCATTCAATTCTATAGCCATTTTAAAACCAGAAATCATTGCACCCCCAACTCCTTTATTAGCAGCATGATGAATGGTTACAATTTTTTTGTTGGTTTGGGCTAAAGATTCTATGACTTCGGCAGTATTATCAGTGGAACAATCATTCACTAAAATAATATGTTGCACATTATTGGGAATTGAGTTCACAACCTCTTTAATATGATTCTGCACCTTAAAACAAGGAATCACAATGGCTATTTTATAATCATCACTCATGTAGGACTTACTTTTTTTAGTAATAAAATTGTGAATCAATAAAATTAACCGTGTAACATAAAACTAAACTGCAATATAATGGAACAGCCCACCTCATCATCGTTTCCTGACCTTTAAATAATGGTACATAAAAAATCGTTAAAAATAAAAAGGGTAATAGTGGCGTAAAATACCTACCCTGAAAACCATAAATCATATTGGCACCTACAGGAGAACCAACAATTAACATTCCAAAAATAAGTGCTAAAGCATTAAGAATAGAAATACTTAATAAGGTTAGTTTAAATTTAGAAGAAAGAGGAGCTTTTGGCTTTTCATAAAATACCACCAAGGCACAAACTAATAATTGTAAAAAAATAATCCAATCTGGCAAAAGCGTATAGCTATATCCAAAGCGTCCCACTGTGCCACTCATCCAAAGTTTACCTTGATCAAATATATTTTGAATTATTATTCCAACTAAATGTAAGGGGTCTTTCAATTGGTATTTTAGATTTAAATCGCGATTGAATAAAAAATCGGTTTGCAGCGGCGCTCCTGGATAGGTTAAAGTAGATAAGTAACTATTCCACAAGTAAGAAGGCAAAAAGATAGCTAATATCAGTAAGAAGAAAGTAGAAATGTATAAACTTTTACTTGCAAATTTATTTATGCTAATTGCAAATAAAGAAAAATATACTATAAAATAACCGTCCTTACAGCTGGTTTGCAATAATGCAATGATGAAAAATAGCAATACCTGCTTAAATGTTATGAGCGTGGTTTGGTAATAATATTTGATGACTAAAGCAAATAGCAAAAATAAAAAGGCAAAACTTAAGGAATCATACGTTACACTAGTGCCTTGATATAACGCCATGGGGCTTAATGCCACTAGCATTAATAAAGGTTTAAAATGAGGAATACTTTTAATGGCAAAAAAAACAATTATTAAATAACCTAATAAAGAGCCAATGCGCGCCCACCAACCGAGCCAAATGGAACTGCTATTAAATAACAGACCAACTTTAATAGTCAATGCAGATGGTAAGTAGGCAAACGGCAATGTTACAGAATTAACATTTTCACAAAACTCTATTTTGTTTGCTTCTAAAGGCTGATCGACTAATTCCTGTAAATTTTCTTTTTTAATATATTCGCCTCCTGAAAATTGTATAGCTTGATGTAATTTTACAGCATCTATTAAATTTTTGGGCATAAGACATCCTATTTTACCATCTTTAACTTGCGGTCCAATATATCCTTGAGAAAGCGCATAAGAATTATAAAAATGTCGATCTTCATCATTAGTATGCCAAGGTGGATTTACAAAAACTAGTATTAAACCAAATACTAAACCAATAAGTAAAAATAAATATTGGTATTGTACAAAGTGTTTCATAATACCTAATTTATTATTAGCAGATGCTCTAGCTTTTTCTTCCATTTTGATGTACTCTTAAACTACCTTTTTTAAAGTATAAAATTATAATTCATTTATTTTTTTTATTAAAGTGTCAACTTTTGCGTTCACTTTATATAAATCCTTTACTTTTTCGGCAAACAATAAAGCATCCTTCTTATTTTCTTGCATCAAGTAATTATTTGCTAATTTGTAAAATACATCTCCATCCTCAGGCATGCTTACAAGGTAACGTTTAAAATAAAAATTCGAGGAATCTAATTGTTTGTATTTAGCAAATACTAAGCCTTTAAATTTATCCATCATAAAATTATAATACTTTGGCGTTTCTGCTACTTTAATTACTGCTAGGGAACTATCCAAACTATTATGAATTGAATTTAATTTCACACCGACACAATAATTAATTTTATCTGCCGCCAGAGGCTCGATCTGATTAACAATACCACCCGCACCCATATCCATGGCTTTTTTTTCGTAATAAATACAAGAATCTAATTGATTTGTTAAAAGAAAATACTGGCTATATAAATGCCAGATTCTTGAATGGTATGGGTGCTTTTGCAATTCTTCTTTTAAAATTGTTCTACCTTTTTCAACTAATTCGCTTTTAGTTTTAGTGTCTTGGGTTAAACTCGAATTTTCTAAATAAATAGTGCCTTTAATCCAATCATCAATAACTAATGGTTTGTATATTTCAAACCAAATAAAAAACAACATAAAAAAACCAAAAAAGGGTAAACTATAGTAGCGAATTTTATCCTCTAAAGGTAAGTCGCTAAAACCAGGTTCTTTTTCAATAAGGGTTTGTGTATTAATTACCGTTTGTGAAGAATCATCGGTTACTGTAATAATTGGCGAATCATTATTTCCTAATAATTGACCTTCCTGATTATCTATTTCATTAGAATCTTCCATGATTTTATATTACTCAAATATAATTTATTAGTTTTATAAATACTATATTTTTTTGCAAGTAATTTGTTTAAAAAAAACGAAGTGATTGACCAAAAGGACCTATTAAAAGCTAAGTGTTTATCGCGTCTTGCCCCTGCCCCCTCCTGAGGGGGAAATAGTTTACTGTTTAAGAAGAAACATCACATTGACGTCATGCTGAACTTGATTCAGCATCCTATCGTGCTTATTTTTTGATTTGATTTTTAAATTTAAGAGATTGCTTCCTTCGTCGCAATGACGAGGTTTTTTACGCAATGCGTCATTGCGATGAGGCACGAAGAAGCAATCTCTCGTTCTTTGTTATTGTGCTGAAAGTCACAGATTACAAATCCGCGATAACTGGATAAACAGTAACGAAGTGTTGACGTCATGCTGAACTTGATTCAGCATCTTA
>JBIKOX010000155.1:0-7389 GCA_044357775.1 Bacteroidia bacterium
TAATAGATAATAAATGACTATTGGCAATTAATGTTGTTCCATTACCATCAATTAAGTTATAGGGTAAGCGACAGTTTTGCGCACAAGAACCTCTGTTAGCGCTCCTCTCGCCATTGGCAACGCTCATATAGCAATTTCCGCTAAAGGAAACACAAAGTGCACCAGAAACAAAAAATTCTAACTCAACGTCTGTGGCTGTGCTTATGTCTTTAATTTGATCTAAATTTAATTCTCTAGCTAATACTACTCGTTTTATGCCCGCATCTTTCAAAAATTTTACATGTTTTGGGTCTCTATTGTTAGCTTGCGTGCTTGCGTGAATCACAATTGGAGGTAAATCCATTTCTAAAACTGCCATATCTTGAACAATAATTGCATCTACGCCAATGGCATACAATTGATGTATTAAGTTCTGACAATCTTCTAATTCATGATCATACAAAATTGTGTTGACAACAACAAAAACTTGCGCTTTAAATAGGTGCGCATATTTTATTAATTCTTCAATATCTTCAATTGAGTTGGTTGCGTTTGTGCGAGCTCCAAATTGAGGCGCTCCAATATATACTGCATCCGCACCGGCATTAATTGCAGCCATGCCTTGAATTAAATTTTTTGCCGGCGATAGGATTTCAACTTTGGTTTTCATTTATCAATCATTGTTTTTTTTGTCATTTTTAATAGGCAAATGCTATTTTTGCAATTGCAGCGATTAAAATTGTCAAGTTTCTGTAAGTGGCAAAGGTCAGTATTTATTTGGTTGATTGCAAGATTTACTGGCAGCTATTAAATTGCGCTTTTTTCACTGACAGAAAACTGACAAATTTGTTAAAACAAGCAGTAAAAACTGAAATATTGTCTAAAAGATTGCATTGGCACATTTTTAGACAATGCATTAGCGTAAAAATTTATATAACTAAAATCTCATAAATTATGGCAAAATCAAGTGCAAGTTTAAGTGTAAAGCCTTTAGCCGATAGAGTATTGGTAGAGGCAGCTCCAGCAGAAACAAAAACAGCAGGTGGATTAATTATCCCTGATACTGCAAAAGAAAAACCAATGAAAGGTAAAGTATTAGCAGTTGGAAATGGCAAAGTAGACGAGCCAATGACTGTAAAAGTTGGCGATACTGTTTTATACGGAAAATACGCCGGAACTGAAATTCAAGTTGACGGTAAAGATTTATTAATTATGCGCGAAAGCGACATCTACGCTATTATTTAAATAGACGCAAGACTCTTAAGTCCTAAAAAAAACAATAAACTTTTAAATAAAACATAAAATGGCAAAAGACATATCATTTAATATCGAAGCACGCGATGCTTTAAAACGCGGAGTTGATGCATTAGCAAATGCAGTAAAAGTAACTTTAGGTCCGAAAGGAAGAAACGTTATTATTGACAAAAAATTTGGTTCACCACAAATTACAAAAGATGGTGTAACTGTTGCAAAAGAAATTGAATTATCTAACCCAGTTGAAAACATGGGTGCGCAGTTATTAAAAGAAGTTGCTTCTAAAACAGCTGATGCTGCTGGTGATGGAACTACGACAGCTACTGTATTAGCTCAAGCTATTGTTACTGGTGGTTTAAAAAATGTTGCTGCTGGTGCAAACCCTATGGATTTAAAACGCGGTATTGACAAAGCAGTGGATGCAATTGTTGAGAATTTGAAAAAACAATCTCAAATGGTTGGTAACGACAATAAAAAAATAGAACAAGTTGCAACTATTTCTGCTAACAATGATAGCACTATCGGAAAATTAATTGCTGAAGCAATGGCTAAAGTAAAAAAAGAAGGTGTTATTACGGTTGAAGAAGCTAAAGGCACTGATACAACTGTTGAGGTTGTGGAAGGTATGGAATTTGACAGAGGATATATTTCTCCATATTTTATTACTGACGTAGATAAAATGGAAGCCGTTTTAGAGAGCCCGTTAATTTTAATTTACGAAAAGAAAATTTCTACAATGAAAGAATTATTGCCTGTACTTGAAAAAGCGGTGCAAACAGGTAAACCAATTTTAATTATTGCAGAAGATATTGATGGCGAAGCTTTACAAACATTAGTTGTAAACCGTTTACGTTCTAACTTAAAAATTTGTGCAGTTAAAGCGCCAGGTTTTGGTGATAGAAGAAAAGCAATGTTAGAAGATTTAGCAATTTTAACTGGCGGTATTTTTATTGCTGAAGACAGAGGTTTCTTATTAGAAAACGCTGACTTAACTTTCTTAGGTAAAGCAGAAAAAGTTACTGTTGATAAAGACAATACAACAATCGTTGGAGGTGCTGGTAAAAAAGCAGATATCACTGCGCGCGTTAACCAAATTAAAGCTCAAATTGAAGCAACTACATCTGACTATGATAAAGAAAAACTACAAGAGCGCTTAGCTAAATTAGCTGGTGGTGTTGCAGTACTTTATGTTGGCGCAGCTACTGAAGTTGAAATGAAAGAGAAAAAAGACCGTGTAGACGATGCTTTAGCAGCTACTCGTGCAGCAGTTGAAGAAGGTATTGTACCGGGCGGAGGTGTTGCATATATTCGTGCAATTGCATCTTTAGATAAATTGAAAGGATTAAACGAAGATGAGAATACAGGTATTCAAATTGTGCGTCGTGCTATTGAAGAACCTTTACGTCAAATTTGCGCTAACTGTGGAATCGAAGGTTCTATAGTAGTTCAAAAAGTTAAAGAAGGTAAAGATGATTATGGTTTTAATGCTCGTACCGAGAAATATGAAAACTTATTGAAAGCAGGTGTAATTGATCCTACTAAAGTAAGTCGTATTGCTTTAGAAAATGCAGCATCTGTAGCAGCTATGTTATTGACTACTGACTGCGTATTAGCAGAGAAAAAAGAAGAAGGAGCTCCTGCAATGCCAATGGGTAACCCAGGCATGGGCGGTATGGGTGGAATGATGTAATATCGTTTTATTTATTTTAGTAATAAGCGCCTCACATTATTGTGGGGCGTTTTTATTTTAGTTTATTCCATAAAAAATCAAAAAAACTTCATTATTAGTCCGATTCAAATTAATAGGTGTATTAATAGATTTAATTTGGCATTTGGCATTAAAAGAAACAAGTATATCCACTTTATTACAATAATTGCCGCACTATTTTAAATTCTTACTGCTTAATTTTTTTACACTTTTTTAGTACTTTTATGGACATATGGAACCTCAAAACATAAGAATTCAGGACTATTGTTATAACTTACCTCCCGATAGGATCGCAAAATATCCATTAGAAAATCGTGACTCGTCCAAATTATTAATATATAAAAACAAAGAAATTTCTGAAGCAGTATATTCTTCATTAGATCAATATTTACCAAACGAATCCGTATTATTTTTTAACAATACAAAAGTTATTCCCGCACGCTTATTTTTTAATACTACTGATAATAAACTCATTGAAATTTTTTGTCTCGAACCAATATCCTCTAACAGTGATCCTTACATCGAATTAAATAAAAAAGCATCTTGTCAATGGAAATGCATCGTTGGTGGGGCAGCTAAATGGAAAGATAAACTTGCGACATTATACCATAATCAAATAAAACTTAAGGCAGAAAAAATTGAAAAAGTAAATGATACCTTTATCATTCAATTTACTTGGGAGCCTTTCGAAAAAACATTTTCAGAAATATTAGAAATTACGGGGACTATTCCTATTCCGCCCTATCTAAAGCGAAAAACAGAAACAATCGATATATTAAGATATCAAACTATTTACGCTCAAAATGCCGGTTCGGTTGCTGCACCAACAGCTGGCTTACATTTTACTGATTCGCTTTTAGAAAAAATAAAATTGAAAGATTGCACCATACAATCTCTCACACTTCATGTTGGTGCAGGAACTTTTAAGCCAGTAAAAACAAGCAAAATGCTTGAGCATCAAATGCATCAAGAATATATTGATGTTGATCTACAAACCCTAAAGAATTTACTTGCGAGCTTAAACCAATCCATTATTGCAGTTGGAACAACTTCACTTAGAACATTAGAGAGTTTATATTGGATTGGATTGAAACTCCACAAAAACAATAACCTATCCCAAACCGAATTAGATGTAGAGCAATGGGAACCTTATGAAAACGAAAATCAATTAATTACAAAAAAAGATGCAATACAAGCTATTATAAATTATTTAGAAAAAACAAAGTTAAATAGTTTATGCGCTAAAACAGGTATTTTAATTGCACCAGGTTATAATTTTAAAATTGTGAATGCATTGATTACTAATTTTCATCAACCCGAAAGCACTTTAATTCTTTTAGTAGCCGCCTTAGTTGGGCAAAGTTGGAGAACGATATACAATTATGCATTACAGCATAATTTTAGATTTTTAAGTTATGGCGACGGATCTCTTTTATTTATGGAATAAATAAAAAAAATTAAGTTTATTGATTTGAATTATAGTTTTTGTCATATAAATCATAATACTTGTAAAAATGTCATATAAGCGAACTTAAATTATCATAAAACATTAATCAATTGTTTAAAGACTGCTGGCAAATTATCTATCACATCTGACGGAATCATTGCAACTTCGCCCTTTTGCTCTTTAGTAAAATCAGCAGATAAACCATGAGCATATACGCCAATTAAGCTTGCTTCTTTAGGAGTGTATCCTTGACCTAACAATCCAGTAATCAAACCAGTTAACACATCGCCACTGCCACCCTTTGCTAAACCATTATTACCTGTGCAATTAAAAAAACTCTCTCCACTCGGCGTTGTAATGCAGGTATGCGCTCCTTTTAAAACTACATACAATTGGTACTGTTTCGAAAATTCAATTTGTAGTTGGTGTCTTTCAAAATCATTTGTTACTCTTTTCGTTAATCGTTCAAACTCTTTTGGATGAGGTGTAAGTATAGAGTTTTGAGGAATTAAGCTACGCCACTTTTTATTGAAGCTAATTGCATTTAAAGCATCTGCATCAATTACCAATGGTTTTTTAAATTTCTGTAAAATATATTTTACACTGTTTTGTGTATCCGGTTCTGTTCCAATACCTGGGCCAATGCCAATAGCAGAATATGAACTAATCTCCAATTCATTAAAATGAATATATTCTTTTCCGTATACTAAAGCCATTGCCTCAGGCACCGAAGTTTGCATGATTTCATAACCACAGTTCGGAACGCAAACTGTTAATAAACCTGCTCCACTTCGCAATAAACTTTTAGCATTCATTATAGCAGCACCCATTTTACCCATACTTCCTACCATTAAAAAACTATGCCCAAATGTACCTTTATGAGAGAATTTTTGACGAGGTTTAATTAATTGCTTTATATAGTTTTCTGTTAAATAAAATGATACTTGTTGCTTTTGAATTTCGTTACTAACTTTTAATCCTATATTTAAGATATGTCCGTTGCCAACATATATAGCATTATCCGAAAATAAAAAAGCTAATTTTGGAAATTGAAAAGTTAACGTACATGTCGCTTTTGTAATGGAAGAGCTTTTTGATGAATGTTTATCGATAAATAAGCCTGAAGGAACATCTATGGCAATAATGGTTGCATCACTTTTATTAATTGCATTGACGCATTCCGCAGCTATTGAACTTAAAGGTTTTGATAAACCAATTCCAAATATGGCATCAATAATGATATCTGTTTTTTGAAAATGAGGAAGATGTTTTACATCGTTTATTTCCATCAAAAATTTTGGAAACAAAGCTTCTAATCTCTCCTTGTTTACAGAAAAATCATCAGAGTAGTTGTCCGAATAGTTTATAATAAATACTTCTACCTTATAGCCTTGCTCCAATAAAAGTCGAGCTATTGCTAAACCATCGCCTCCATTATTTCCTAAACCACAGCATACTTTAAATATATTTTTGATGTTATAGTTTTTGATAATCCATTGTGCACATTTTTTAGCGGCTCGTTCCATTAAATCTATAGATGAAATTGGTTCTGATTTAATAGTAAAGTCGTCAATAACTTTAAGTTGTTTTGCCGAAAATATAGGAAGCAGCTCAGTCATAATTTAAATTTAATAAAGTGAACAAATCTAAACACGATTAAATTAAAGTGTAATTTAACGAGAACATTAAAGTGCAAAGTTACTTATGAAATTATTTCTAGTCAATCTTTAAGTACTTTATCAGTTACTAGTATGCATGACTAATACATGCATTATTAGCTAGCTATTTTTTCTTAACAATAGTTATATCATTTTCAAATACAGCGGAAACTATTCTTCCTCTTACATTGAAATTTATTTTACATAAATTAAAACTTGATGAAGTATATTCAGAATAAAATCCATCGTCGCTATAAGGTCTTAAAATTGCGTCATAACTTGTTGTATCTTGATAAATAAATTTGGCGTCGCAAGTAATACCATAGTTCTTAATTGGCATATGATTTCTATCTAATAGAAATACATAAAATATTGGATAACTATTTTTTAGTTCAATGTTATATACTCCTGCATTTTTTATAGTACCTCCATGTGGCCCTAAGTCATATTGAATAAATGCTAAAGAAATGATTATACTTAATATGATTAAAAAAAATAGTATTAGCATTAATTTTGATCGGAACAGATTTATAATTTTTGATTTCATCACGAGATTTTTTTGCATTTTTTACTTGGTCGAAATTAAATCTTCACTTTTATTTTAAGTGAAAGCTATCTCAAAAAAAGTTGTGATTTTAGTCATTTACATAATATTGATTTAATTGTTTGTTTACGAAAAGTAATTATCCATGAAACGTGAACCTAGTCATAGTGCATTTAATATTAACGATTTAATTTCTAAGGTTTCAACACCATTAAATGATAGTAGTGATTTGGATCCTTTAATGAAACATATTGGCGATGCGAAATATGTTTTGTTGGGCGAAGCATCTCATGGTACACATGAATATTATAATTGGCGAGCTAAAATTAGTAAGCGACTTATTGCAGAAAAAGGATTTTCATTTATTGCAGTAGAAGGGGATTGGCCGGATTGTTATCGCATAAATCGTTATGTGAAAAATTATATGGGTTCTGGCGAAAAAGCAATTGATGTTTTACATGAGTTTAATCGATGGCCAACTTGGATGTGGGCTAATTGGGAAGTGCTAGCATTTACGGAATGGCTCAAAAAAAATAATGAGAATTTACCATTAAATAAAAGGATTGGTTTTTATGGTTTAGACGTTTATAGTTTGCACGAATCGATGGACCAAATTGTGGCGTATCTCAAAAAAAATGATCCTAAAACTTTACAAACTGCAATGAAGGCTATGCATTGTTTTGAACCATTTCATTCCGATGAAGGTCAATCTTATGCGCGAGCCTCTAAAATTGCAACAGAGCTTTGCGAGAGTGATGTTCACAATTTGCTAAAAGAAATAAGGGGCCGAATTGCTCAT
>JBIKOX010000157.1:0-7384 GCA_044357775.1 Bacteroidia bacterium
CCAGCGATGTTATTAAATCTATCACCTACTCTCACAAACAATTAACTGATTTAGTAAATCTCAAATGGATTTTTGGAATTATCCTATTATTACTTTCTACAGAGTGGTTTTTAAGAAAACGTAACGGAAAAGTATAACCAAATTGAGTTCATATTCCTAACTACTTAATTGAGTCATTTAATTCTTCAACCGAAGATTCAAATGTAAAAGCATCATTTAATAAAAAGTAATTATTTTTATCAACACATTTCGTATAAGCTAATTTAGCTAAATCTAATCTAGTAGCTTCAAAGCTAAATAACAACATCAATTCTTTTATTTGGGCAGCGCTTAGGCAATTAGTTTTTAAGATTTGTTTAGCTGTTGTTAATTTAGTATCATCAAACGATTGCTTAGTAATTGTTTGTTTTGCGGCCGAAAAACTAGAATTACTCATTGCAGTACTTCCATCGCACCCAATATTGGTATTAATTTGACTAGTTGTATTATTAGAACTAATATTACTTTGGTTGCTAGTTGAAGTTGTAGTAGAGGTTGTATAAGATGTAGTAGTTGTTGTTTGGTTGTACAACGGATCATTAACATTTACATTAATTCCTATCCCTCCAACATTTATAGATACATTGCTATTATTAGCATTAGTTCCAGTAGTTGTTGTTTCAGTAACAGTTATAGTTGAAGAAATTTCTGGCAATGGAGTCGTGTTAAAATGAATTTCCGGAACATCATTTGAAGGTGGAGCGGCTTGTGCTATTGGCACCTGACTAAAAAAACGTAATACATTAACAAGTTTATTATTCTTTTTTATTTTATAGGTCACTTCCATCGAACTATTTGATTCTTGATCAACAACACCCAAATATTTTTTTTCAAGTACTGATTGAGTTTTATCCTCAAAAATAATTTTAGCAGAATAATAAGGTTGATTTAAATCAACAACTTTAACATTAGTTAGTGGAACCTCATTTTGTCTTATTCCGTTTAAAATTAAATAAAACTTCAACCCATCTTCAGAGAAAACAATTAAATTAGAATTATTTTGAGCGAACGAAGAAATTGATAGTAGTAATAGTGCGATAAAACTGTGTTTTATTTTCATGATAGTTAAATTACTTTAGTTTAAATAGTAGCTAAAAATAAAAATTAATCTTGAAAAAATAAAAATTATTTTACACTCCAAGCTTCTGGCTTATCCGCAAACAATACTTTAGTTTTAGACCAAACGTTTTTAAATAATTCGGAATTCCTATACGCTTCCAAAAAACTAGAATTTTCCCAAATGCTATATGTAAAAAAAATTGTTGGATTATTAATGTCTTGCAATAATTCAACATGACTGCAACCTTCCATTGCAGCGATATATTTTTTACTCGAATTAAAAATAATCTTAAATTCTTCAACGCATTCTGACTTAAAAGTCATTTTAACAAACCTCTTAATCATAAATTTCTACAATTATTCTATCGATTTTATACTTGCCAAGTACTTTACTTTTCATTGCAATTTTAGTAGCAGATTGACCCAATAAGGAAATTTCTAGCAAGTTCATTGAATTAAAAAAACAAACAATATCACCTATTTTAACGTCATCGTAGGTATTATATATTTTTTTAACATTGCTAGATGGTAAAGAAATTGAAAACCGTTTGTTTCCAATATGTTTTTCAAATTCATCCTTTGTAATAGAGGTGATCAAATTGCCAAAATCATCTTCATACAAAACCATTCCTTGTAAATTATTTGGTGTAGAAAAACTTTCAAAAGTAAACAACTTACAATAGTCTTGAGTTTCAGCGCAAAAATCTTCTAAAGGAACATTATTTATTAATTTAATTGCTATGTCAGCAAAAATATCTCTTAAATAAAATGAATGTTGCTTTTCAGAATCGTAATATAATTGATATACAGATTCACTAAACGCTTTATCGATTAGCGTCAATAAACCATTGTCCGGACAAATAATATATTGCCCGTTATATTTAGTTAATAAATAACGCGTATTATCAATTGATAAATTAGCAATAGTTTCAGATGAATTTAAAAACTTGATTGCAAATAAATGAATGGTACCTTCAGGAAAATAAGGCATTGCACTTTTTAACGCAAACGCACCTTCAGAGTGCGCATGATTATTTACATCACATGCTAAGTCAACAATTTTAGCATTTGGTTGTTTTGAATAAATATTGCCTTTAACCATCGCTAAGTATGGATCACGATAACCCAAATCAGTAGTAATAGTTATTATTGGCATTTTGAAAACTTTTTAATGATATTATCAAAAGTAAATAATATTTTAGGCTTACTTTTGATAAATATAGTATTTGATTAACTGAATTATTAACATAAAAATAGGACTTTGATAGAGAAAATAATAACATTAGATAGCGTTGAACCAGTCGAAATATATGGTGTAAACGATATAAAACTCAACGTTATAAAGAAATATTTCCCAAAACTTAAGATTATAGCAAGAGGCTATTCCATTAAAGTTCTTGGCGACGAAGCCGAAATAGCAAATTTTGAAAAAAAATTAGGCATGATGGTAGATTACTATCATAAAAATGGTTTACTAACTGATACAGTTATAGAAAGACTTTTAGGACAAACTGGAGATAATTTACTGCATGAAAAAGAAGAAGCCACTGGTTCAGATATTATCTTATTTGGCAATAGTGGCTTAGTCATTAAAGCTAGAACAGATAATCAGCGCAAAATGATGCAATCTGTTGGCAGTAATGATATGATTTTTGCTGTTGGTCCTGCCGGTACAGGAAAAACCTACACTGCCGTAGCGTTAGCTGTTCGAGCTTTAAAAAACAAAGAAGTTAAACGTATTATTTTAACCAGACCCGCTGTGGAGGCAGGCGAAAATTTAGGATTTTTGCCTGGCGATTTAAAAGAAAAATTAGATCCTTACATGCAACCACTATATGATGCTTTGCATGATATGATTCCGATTGATAAATTAAACCAATACATTGAAGCGAAAATTATTCAAATTGCACCATTAGCTTTTATGAGAGGAAGAACTTTAGATAATGCCTTTGTTATTTTAGATGAAGCACAAAACACGACTGAAAGTCAAATGAAAATGTTTTTAACTCGAATGGGAGCAAATGCTAAATTTATTATCAATGGAGATATGACTCAAATTGATTTACCAAGAAATCAAACATCAGGTCTAGCACAAGCTGTTCGATTATTAAAAAAAACTAACGGTATTGAAATTATTGAATTAACAACTGTTGACGTTATTAGACATCGTTTAGTAAAAGCAATTATTGAAAAATACGAAGGAGATGCCATTAAAAGATAAGTTATTTGATTGAAGTTGTTGGAAGTTAATTTCAGAAACTTATTTGTCAAACAACCAAAAACTTAAAACAAATAACTAAAAAATTATGACATTAACAGAATCTCAAAAAATAGTAGATAATTGGATTAAACAATATGGTGTTCGTTATTTTAATGAACTTACAAATATGGCAATGCTAACAGAAGAAGTTGGTGAGGTGGCTCGCATCATTGCTCGTCGTTATGGAGAGCAAAGCGAAAAGGAATCAGATAAAAATTTGGATTTAGGCGATGAGCTAGCAGATGTATTATTTGTATTAATTTGTCTAGCTAACCAAACAGGCGTTAATTTGGAAGAGGCCTTCAAAAATAATTTGGATAAAAAGACTTCTAGAGATTCTGATAGACATCAAAATAATAATAAACTACAATAACTAAATATAGTTGTACTTACACTCCCCTACCCTTTTTTTTAAATAAGGGAACTAATTTTTTTATAGTTCTTTTTTTATAAATAGCTAAAAAAATGATTTTTTTACTCTAGTATTTAAGTGAAAATAAATAACGATTAATTCGTCTTTTTTAGATTTAACGTATAAAAACATACCTACTACTGTAGAAAGTAAAGAAACGGATGAAGCAACTATAATGATTGTAAAGTAATTATTTGTAAAATTTATATCTAAAAAACGTATACTTACGAAAAGTAAAATAAAATGATGGTAATCAAAAATTAAAATGATTTAGCTCCAATAAAATTAAAGTATATCTTGTAATTCAATTAAATAATCTTGTTGTAAATCTTCGTGCAACGAAGAGATTAAAGTTCCTATTTTTTTAAGTTGTTGCTCATACATGTTTATAAGCAATTGACTTTTTTGATATGGTATTTTAGATTTTTTTAATTTGACACAAAAATAAATATGTAATTCAGCGGCACTTGCCTTATCTCCAATATACTTGCAATACTTTGTAATCAGTCGCAGAAGTTTTCTCAAACTTTTTTTTACAAAATATAAATTTGATTGCAGTTTTAATTCTTCAAAATGTTCGTCTATTTCATTTTTAATTGCAGAAATAAAACTTGTTTTATCGTGAGTTTGAAATAATAAGTAATCTAAAAATTCTTTATTGTCCTGTTTGTATTTAGCTAAACTTAAACATAAATCCACCAACTGCTTTTGTGATAGTTCATGTAGTTCTTTTTTAACTTCGCTTATACTTGCAAATTTCACGTAATAATTACAGATTAATAAATTTATATGATTTATTGGAACGTTTTTTATTTTCAATTTTAAGCACAAAAACACCACTATTAATTAACTGTAAATCAATAACTATATTATTTTCCATAATATTTTCTTGGTCAATCAAAACTTTACCCTCAATAGTATAAATTTTAACACTTAAAATATCGTCTTTTAGAGATGTAATTTGAATTTTCTTTGTATCATAATTTTGTTTTATTTGATATTCATTAGCTTCAGTATTTTCTATAATTCCTAATGGATAAATTGTATTGCAATTTGCAATTGAATCTAAATTAGAATATTCATTTATACCATTATAAAAATAACAACTTAATTGTCCAATACCATTAATTTGAGGTAACGCACCAGGAGTATTAATCAAAGACAAAGAACCTACACCTTCAATCCAAATTGTTGTTTTAGTTATTGACGCAATGGTATCTAATGAATGTAAATAAAAATAACGATGATTTTTATTTACCAAAGGCTTCACTTTAATGGAATCTAAAATAAATGGGCCGGCATACTTTGGATATGGGCTTCCAGGATTTTGAATACTTATTGTATCGTTAACTTGCAATGAAAAATCGTACAACAAATATTCTTTAGCAGGAACTGGATCAGCTAATAGCCGCATATAAATTTTCCTAGCAATTGTATCTTCTCTAATAACAAAATTTTTATTGTAGTGAAATAAATCTAAAAACTTATAATGAAAAGAGTTGATTAGTGTATCACCAATCGTATAATATTTATCAGTAGCGCAGCCCGAATTACAATTGGTAACATGCCATTCGGCATATTGATTTAAAGTTTGAATGTATGCTTGGGCACTTACCTTTTTTGAAAAAAAAGAAAAAGATAAAATTACTAAAAAAGAAAAAAAACAATTTCTAAAATACAAATACATTACTTTTTAAATTTAATGAAAGTAAATTTACATTAATTAGTAATTAGATTTATAAGTATTAAGAATATTATACTAAAATAATTATTTGCATAATGAGTCAGCTAAAATGAATTAACTCAACAAATACTGAGATAAAAAGAAATTTAAAATAAACTATTTTTTTACAGAAGTCGTCTTTTTTGCCGCGACTTTCTTAGGTGTCGATTTTTTGCTTGCAGCTTTTTTTACAATCACTTTTTTTGCAGGCGCTTTATCGGTTGCCAACTTTACAACTTTTGCTTTTTTAGTAGCTGCTTTTTTCGTTCCTTTTTTATCAAATGCTTTAGGTACTTGAGCAACAATCATAGCTTTAACTTCATCTAAAGTTAGGACTGCTAATTCCTCGGTAGTAAATTTTCCACCTCCGTTTTTAATTAGCTTCAACATTAATTTACCAAACTTAATTTGTGGTCCCCAGCGTGCATTCTCAATAGATATTTTTTCTTCTGACCAATTTTGAATATAACGATTAGCTTCTTTATCTAATTTTTTTTCTATTAATTCGTTTATATCATTTTGTGATAAATTATCAAAATTATAAGCTCTTGGAACATTAATAAATAATCCTTCGTATTTAATAAATGGTCCAAAACGACCTTTACCTTTTGTTACACCTTTACCTTGATAATGTGCAACTGGCGCATCAGCTACTTCCTTTTCTTTTATAATTTCAATGGCCTGTTCCATATCAATTAATAATGGATCTGTGGTTCTTGGAATTGAAATGAAGGCTTCGCCAAATTTCACATAAGGTCCAAATCTACCAACACCAATAATTACTTCTTTATCCTCATGAATTCCTAAATTCATCGGAAGTTTAAATAAATCTATTGCTTCCTCTAAAGTTATGGTTTCAATACTTTGATTTCTTCTTAAACTGGCAAAGCGAGGTTTTTCATCCGAGTCTTCTATAGATTCTCCAATTTGAGCTAAAGGACCAAAACGTCCAACGCGCACTGTAATTTGCTTTCCACTTTCTGGGTCAATTCCTACTACTCGCTCGCCACTTGCACGCTCACTATTTTCCATAGTGTTTTCAACGTTTTTATGAAATGGATGGTAAAAGTCGCCTAACATTTTTTGCCAGTCTAAATTACCATCAGCAATTTCGTCAAATTCTTCCTCAACTTTAGCGGTAAAATTAAAATCTAAAATACTTGGGAAATATTTAAATAAGAAGTCATTCACAACCATCCCAATATCAGTTGGAAACAATTTTGATTTTTCTGCACCTGTATTTTCTGTTTTTATTTCTCTTGATAAATTTTGCTTTACTAATTTTAAATTCACATAGTTTCTGGGAGAACCTTCTCTATCCGTTTTCTCAACATAATTACGTTTTTGAACTACACTAATAGTTGGAGCATAAGTTGAGGGACGACCAATACCTAATTCTTCTAATTTTTTAACTAAACTTGCTTCCGAATAACGAGCTGGGTGATGCGTAAAGCGCTGCGTTGCTGAAATTTCTTGACTTTCTAAATTTTCGCCTACTTTCATTGGTGGTAACATCGATGAATTTTCTTCGTCAGTTTCTTCATCATCCGTTCCTTCCATATATACTTTTAAGAAACCATCAAATTTCAACACTTCACCCTGTGCTACAAATAATTCAGAAGCACCGCTCACATTTACTTTTGCTGTTGTTTTTTCTAATTCAGCATCGCTCATTTGAGAAGCAATGGTGCGTTTCCAAATTAAATCATACAAACGTATTTCGTTGCGCTCTCCATCAATTACTGTTCTGTCAATATAAGTAGGACGAATTGCTTCATGCGCCTCTTGTGCTCCCTTACTTTTAGTTTTATACTTACGAGGATTGTAATATTTAGCACCATAGTTTTCGTTAATAGCTTTGTTTGCCTGCTCCATTGCTGTTTCCGATAAA
>JBIKOX010000158.1:0-7353 GCA_044357775.1 Bacteroidia bacterium
ACTGTTCTGTTAGTAGCTTTTCCTGGATCAACGTTCAGTAATCTCACCCCTTCAACAGATTCAATTTCATTGGTAATTTGTTTAATAATTGATAAGTCAAGTCCTTCAGAAAAATTAGGGACACATTCTATTAATTGTTGCATAAAAATTGATTTAAAAATGGAGCTTAAAATTATAAAAACTATGCGTTACTGCGCATCGCTTGCAGCACTTAATGTTATTATTAATTAACAATCTTTTATAAATAACAATATTTTTTATAATTGAATCGTTATTAAAGACCTGCTATATTTGTTTTAAAGATATATAATTGAATCCAAACACACATATTTTTATTTATACCCATAAAATTACACCAAGGGTAAAATATATATTCAATCTTATTTTAAAAGATTGTTTAGGTTTAGAGTTTACAATTACAACTAATATTGATGATTTTAAAGCTTTTGAAGGAAATAAGTTTTCTTACACAAATCAGCAGGTTGAAAGCGATTTTCATATTGCCTCTCATACATTATTATTTGAATCTGGAATAAAAGAGCAAACTATACAATTACAAAATCATGATTTGTACTTTAAATTTTTTTTTAAAACATATAATAACGCATTGCCATTTGATATTTTTGCCGCCGCTTTTTATTTAGTAAGTCGTTATGAAGAATATTTGCCTTTTTTACCAGATGCATTTAATCGATTTGAAGCTGAAAATAGCTTAGCGTATCAATATGATTTTTTAAAAATCCCATTGGTTAATTTATGGATTTTAGAATTTGAAAAGTTGCTCATTAATAAAAATCCCAATTTAATAATCACGCATAAATCATATTCATATATTTCAACAATAGATATTGATAATGCTTATAAGTATCAAGAAAAAGGTGTAATGCGCTCAATTGGTGGATATTTGAAATCAATTGTAAAATTTGACAAAGCAGATTTAATCCAGCGAACATCGGTTTTAATGCGAAAAGAAAAAGATCCATTCGATTCGTACGACTATCAGCTAGAAATTCAAAAAAAATATAAGCTAAAAGTTATTTATTTCTTTTTACTTGGCGATTACGGGATGAACGATAAAAACCATCCATCAAATAATTATGGATTTCAGCAATTAATTAAACATTTAGCAGATTATGCTTTCATAGCAATTCACCCTTCATTTGGTTCTAACGGAAACAGCAATCAAGTAAAAGTTGAAATAAATCGCTTGGCTAAAATCACCCATCAAGATATTTTTAAGTCGCGCCAACATTTTGCAATGTTGAAGTTCCCAGACACTTATGCCACGTTGTTAGAACTTGGAATTACAAACGATTATTCGATGGGATATGCTAATTTTAACGGATTTAGAGCGAGTTGTTGTATGCCGTTTTATTGGTATGATTTGGATGATGAACTAGAAACAGGTTTACGAATTCATCCCTTTTGTATTAGTGAAACAACGCTACGATATAAAGAGCATGCAATTCCCCAAACTATTTCTAAATATGTTGAATCGTTGATTAATGAAGTTAAAAAGTATAACGGTGAATTGGTAACCGTCTTTCATAACGACACTATGGGAACTGCTGTAGAATGGTTAGATTGGAAAAATGTTTATGAAGAGGTTGTAAAATTAGCGATAAAAAAATGATCTTAATTTATACCGATAATATAACTTCTCGTGTTCATTACACAATCGATTTAGTTTTTAAAGTTGTATTAAATACTTCATTTAATTTAACAACAAGCAAAGAAGAATTTACTAACAGTAAACTGCCGAAAATAGCCTATATAAATCAAAATGAAGGATTTGAAATTTTCATAAAAGCTAATAGATTGCTTTTTGAAACGGACATAAAGACATCACTTCCAGCAGCAGAAAAATCGTATGTTGATTTTCCAAAGTTTTATAAATCAAACGCGAATGATTTTTTAGGTTATGATATTTTCGCCATGGTGTTTTACTTTGCAACCCGTTACGAGGAATATTTAAAAACTGATTTAGATGAACATCAACGTTTTTTAGCAGAAAATAGTTTGGCTTATAATTATAATTGCCTTCAAATTCCTTTTATAAATATAGCTATTGCTCAATTTGCTGATTTATTAAAACAAAAGTTTTCAAATTTAATTTTTAAAAAAAGAGAATTTAATTTCTTATCGACTATTGATATTGATAATGCATTTGCATTTGCTAATAAAGGATTTCAGCGCAATGTTGGAGGTTTTTTAAAAGATATTTTTAATTTGAAATTTAATCAAATTGCTAAACGAGTTGAAAGTAATTTAAACGAAAAAAAAGACCCTTATAATACATTTCACCTTATTAATTCGTTGAGTAATGAAACAAAAACTGCCTTACATTATTTTGTATTGATTGGTGATTATTCTGCTTATGATAAAAATCCGCACTACAAGACGAAGGGTTTTCGGGACTTATTGAAAGGTTTGGCAAATGAAAATTCTATTGGGTTACATCCTTCGTACAATTCATTTAATCATCCAGAAAATATTGATATTGAAAAGAAAAGATTAGAGGGAATTATTGAAAAAAAAATCACTTCTGCTCGGTGTCATTTTTTAAGAATAAGTTTTCCCGATACTTATAGGCATTTTATTAATGTTGGAATAACGGACGATTTCACGATGATTTATGCTTCACAATCAGGTTATAGAACAGGATTATGTGTGCCTTATAAATGGTTTGATTTACAAAAAAATGAATCTGCAAATTTAACCATTCATCCAAGTACAATTATGGAAGGAACCTTAAGAGATTACAATAAATATTCTCCTGAAAAAGCAACAGAAGTTATTTCTCAATTATTAGATCAATCCAAAAAACAGGGTGGAGAGTTTGTTTCAGTTTGGCATAACGATAGTTTTGTACCTTCACAAAAAAACTGGATAGAGGTGTATAAAAAACTACTACTAAATTCTAATTCAACTAATTCATAAATAGTATGTGTGGTATTGCGGGCATCATTTCTAAATCAAATTCTTTATCTGTAAAAGATACTGTCTTTGCAATGAGTCAGGCAATTAAACATCGTGGGCCTGATGGAGAAGGTTTTGCTTTTTTTTCTCAAACAAAAGCACTATCAGTTTATTCAAATGAAACTCCGCAGGTAAATAAAGAGAGTGCAACGTTTTTATTTAATCCTAATACATCAATCGATAATTTAGATTCAAATTATTATTTAGCGTTTGCTCATCGCCGTTTATCTATTATTGATTTATCAGAATCCGGTCACCCACCTATGTGTGATACAAAAGGAGATTATTGGATTACATTTAACGGAGAGGTTTTTAATTATATTGAATTACGGGATGAATTGAAAAGTAAAGGACATGTTTTTGTAACACAAACTGATACCGAAGTTGTTATTGAATCATATAAAGAATGGGGATTTGAATGTTTAAAAAAATTCAATGGAATGTTTGCTTTTGCGCTATTTGATAAAAAAAACAATCAATTATTTTGTGCCAGAGATAGAGTAGGCGTAAAGCCATTTTATTATTTCAATACTGATAATACCTTTGCTTTTGCAAGTGAATACAAAGCTTTTCTAAAGTCGAAATTAATTGCATTTGAAATTAATGAAAATCAACAATTTGATTTTATAGTTAATGGTAATTTAGAAAACACTGAACAAAGTTTATTTAAAGGTATTTATGAATTAAAGCCTTCACATTATTTAGTTTACAATTTAAATACATATACTTTAAAGACAGTTAATTATTATTCGGTTCCAAAACAAGTAGTATATAGTAAAAGTGAAGTTGAGATTATTCAAAGTATTGAAGAGAAGTTAGTAAATGCTATTAGTTTAAGATTAAGAAGCGATGTTGAGGTTGGCTCTTGTTTAAGTGGTGGTTTAGATAGTTCAATAATTGCAGGTGTTGTAAAACATTTGCAACCTCACAAACAAATGAAGTTGTTTACAATAGTTTTTCCAGACGAAAAATTTGACGAAACTAATTATGCTCAATTGGTTGCCAATTATGCAAATGGTAACTGGCAAACAGTTAGTCCAACAGCAGCAGAATTTTTTAGAGATATTGAATCTTTAAATTATTTTCAGGATTTGCCGATTTGGAGTACTAGTACTTATTCTCAGCACAGAGTTATGAAATTAGCAGCTGAAAATAATATTAAAGTTGTTTTGGATGGGCAAGGCGCAGATGAGTTATTTGCGGGCTATGGGCATCATTACATGGCTTTGTGGAAAGAGAATTTAGGGTTTAATACGTTCCAGCAAATTAGTGAAGCTAAAGAAACGATACCTAATGCATATAACCTTTTTGGAAAACAACTTTTAAAAGACACTTTTAGTTTAAGTGTAAATTATTCTAATTACTTTATTAGTGATAAAAAGCAATTTGGTAAGAGTAAAAATGAAAAGTTGGCAAATTCCTTAAACGAACAGCTTTCGTTAGATTATAATGGCAAGTTGAAATCGTTTTTGAAGTGCGAAGACCGCTGCAGTATGGCCTTTGGAATTGAAAGCAGAGTCCCTTTTGCAGACGATGTTGAATTAGTAAACTATTTATTTTCAATAGATGGAAAGTTGAAAATTAAAAAAGGAGTTTCTAAATATTTATTACGCGAAGCAAGCAAAAGTTTTATACCACAGCAAATTTATAATAGAAAAGATAAAGTTGGATTTGAAACTCCTATGGCAAAGTGGTTTTTGCCAAACAAAACACATATGATAGACACAATAAAACATCAATTAGATTTTGTGAATCATGATTTTTTAAATTCAAATTTTGAATCACTATTACAGAAAAAGCCAGCTTTTTTATTGAGATTATATTCTTTTTCTATTTGGAAGAAAGTTTATACTAATCTTTAATACTTAAACTAAATAAACAGCTTCTTTACCTTTTTTAGTAAAATCAGTATCTATTCTTTCTTGTAAAGTGGTTGATAATGATAGTCCAACAAAATCAGCTTTAACAGGAAAACGAGTATGGCTTCTATCAACTAGCACTAAAGTACTAAGTTGTTTTACCGGTTTATTTAAAAATAGTTTAACTGCATAAATTAATGTTTTGCCGCTATTTAAAACATCATCAACCAATATAACTGATTTGTTTTCAAAATCTTTTTCCTTGAAGTCAACTTTAGGTTCAAACGACCAAGGATTTGTTTTGTCAATTTTTATTTTACCTAATTTAGTTTTTATAGGAGAAATAGAATTTAAAATAGATGCGATTCTTTCAGCCACTTTATAGCCATTACCTTCAATACCAACAATAAGTAATTCTTTTTCTTTAAAGTTATTTTCGTATACCTGATAAGCCATACGATTTAACTTTTGATTGATTTGTATCGCATCTAATATTTTAGTTTTTTCCATATACAAATCTAATTTTTTGATTTGAAATTTTTAAATATAATTTTTTATTGATGTAATAATAGCTTCAACTTTTAGGTTATGCTAGACTACACAATTTAATTGTGTTTTTTTTTTAAATATATTGATTCTATTTTTTATCATTACTTGAAAGTACTGTTTAAGTTTGTAAAACTCCTACATTATATTGTTTTGTTATCGGTGAATGGTTTGCAGCTTCTATTCCCATACTAATAACTTTGCGTGTATCAACTGGGTCAATAATGGCATCTAACCATAAACGTGATGCTGCATAATAAGGCGTTGTTTGCGCATCATATTTATCTTTTGTTTTGTTATAAAGTTCAGCTTCTTTTTCAGGAGTAATTTCTTCTCCTTTTGCTTTTAAAGAAGCGACTTCAATTTGAACTAACACCTTAGCCGCTTGTGCTCCGCCCATTACAGCTACCTGTGCTGTTGGCCAGCCAACAATTAAACGAGGATCGTAGGCTTTACCACACATGGCATAATTTGCAGCGCCATAACTATTACCAATGATAATAGTGAATTTAGGAACCACCGAATTTGCCATTGCATTTACCAGTTTTGCACCGTCTTTAATAATGCCTCCTTGTTCGCTGCGAGAACCAACCATAAAGCCAGTGGCGTCTTGTAAAAATACTAAAGGAATTTTCTTTTGATTACAGTTCATAATAAAACGAGCTGCTTTATCGGCGCTATCGCTATATATAACACCACCAAATTGCATTTCACCTTTTTTGCTTTTTACTACTTTACGTTGGTTAGCAACAATACCTACAGCCCATCCATCAATGCGCGCATAAGTGCAAACTATTGATTGACCATATAATTCTTTATACTCATCATGCTCGCCGTTATCTACAATCCGTTCAATAATCTCGCGCATTTCGTATTGCTTATCGTTATGTATGCCATACATTTCCTTTTCATCTTTTTTAGGAAGAACAGGAGTTTCTCGGTTAAAGCCAGCTTTATCATAATCGCCTACCTTACCCATTATGTTTTTAATACGTGTTAAGCAATCCGCATCATCTTTGCATTTATAATCGGTTACACCACTCACTTCGCAATGAGTAGTGGCACCACCCAATGTTTCGTTATCTATATTTTCGCCAATAGCAGCTTTTACTAAGTAACTTCCGGCTAAAAATATAGAACCTGTTTTATCTACAATCATAGCTTCATCGCTCATAATTGGTAAATAAGCACCACCAGCAACACAACTTCCCATTACAGCAGAAACTTGTAAAATGCCCATGCTACTCATTAAAGCGTTGTTACGGAAGATTCGACCAAAGTGTTCTTTATCGGGAAAAATTTCGTCTTGCAAAGGTAAATAAACACCCGCACTATCTACTAAATAAATAATTGGTAAACGATTTTCCATGGCAATTTCCTGTGCACGTAAATTCTTTTTACCTGTTATTGGAAACCAAGCGCCAGCTTTTACGGTAGCGTCATTAGCCACTACAATACATTGTTTACCGCTCACATAACCAATTACAATAACTACACCACCTGCAGGGCAACCGCCATGCTCAGCATACATTTCATAACCTGTAAAGGCACCCATTTCAAAACGGGGAGTACCTTTGTCCAATAAAAAGTCAATGCGTTCACGGGCACTCATTTTACCTTGCTCATGTAATTTTTCGATGCGTTTTTTACCCCCACCTTCGTATATTTTATTTAAGCGCTGTTCCATTTGTGAAATCAACAAACGCATTTTATCGTCATTTTTATTAAATTCTAAATCCATGGTATTTTTTTAGAAAACAAATATATAAGTATTGTAAAATTATGTACTTATTTTTTATTAATATTTATTTTTAAAGTTTTTGGGCGCGTCCGCGAAAAGCGGATCAGGCTATCACGTCAATCTTTTATTTCACTGCGTTACATAAAAGTATCCATGTAATTAATGAAGAAGCCTTAGTTAAGAGTGAGTAGTCATAAATGCTACAATAAAAATTTAATTTTATACTCA
>JBIKOX010000087.1:0-11425 GCA_044357775.1 Bacteroidia bacterium
AACGATGGCTTGTTTTTTAAAAAAGCGGCTAAATTAAATAAATTTAATGTGCCATCTAATGCTATGGTATTTCAAGGTATTTGGTCATCATTATTATGTTTAAGTGGTTCTTATGGCGATTTATTAGATTATTGTACATTCTCCTCTTTAATATTTTACATCATTACCATTGCCGGTTTATTTGTTTTACGAAAAAAAATGCCTGATGCTGATCGTCCTTATAAAGCCTTTGGATACCCTGTAGTTCCCGCATTGTATATTATATTAACGACCTTAATCTGCATAGACTTATTGGTTTATAAAACTTTTAATTGCGGCATGGGATTATTAATTATTGCTTTAGGAGTACCGGTTTACTTTATGTTTAAGCGCTCTAAAAATGCCAGTGAATAAAATAAAATCCTTTTTGTTTCATTTTTTTCATTTTAATAAGCAAGAACGAAATGGCATTTTTGTTTTATGCGTCATCATTTCAATTTTGTTTGCATTAAGGTTATTATTGCCAATAATTAGCAATGAATCTAAACAAGTACAATTTATTACGCTAAATACTGCAGCCACCGATTCGTTGGAGAACTTTAATGGTAAACAAAAGTTTTCCGAAAAAAACAATAATTATCACCAAATGCAAAAGCAAAAATTTGTATTTAATCCAAATACGGTAACTGAGGAAGATGCGCAAAAACTAGGGTTTTCTAAAAAACTGAGTGCAAGACTTGTCAATTTTAGAAACAAAGGTGGTAAATTTTATAAACCAGCAGATTTAAAAAAGTTATATGGTTTATCACCAAAATTGTATACGGAATTAGAGGATTATATTTTAATTCCAAATAAAAAAAAGGAATACAAGCGTGATTCTGTTTTTACAAAAACCTCTCGTACTTATGAAAAGAAAACATACACAAAAGTATTAGTGGAAATTAATTCGGCAGATAGTTTATCTATTGTTTTTTTAAAAGGTATTGGCCCAGGTTTTACAAAACGAATTATTAAATACCGCAGTATGTTAGGGGGATTTCATTCCATGAATCAATTAAAAGAAGTTTATGGCATGACTGATAGTTTGTTTTTAGTACTAACTTCTCAAATTCAATTAAATACTAATACTGTAATCAAAATCCCCATAAATGCTATTGATTTTAATTCGTTGAGGAAACATCCTTATTTTAATTTTCAAAAAGCCCAAGCTATTATTAATTATAGATCAAAACATGGTAAATTAAATGAAGAGGACTTTAGAGGGTTAAATTTATTCAGTGATGAAAAGTTAAGTTTGATTTTGCCATACTTGAGTTATTAGTTTTGCATTCAGTATTCAAAGTAACCAGCGCTTTTAACCAAAATAATAACTATCCAAGTAACTAAAAAACGGTGATTTACGATTGGAACAAACTCAAAAAAAATAATAGGATAGTTTATTGCTTTTTTAAATTAAAAATTCTATTTTCGTTAAGTTAAAAACTAAAAATTAATAATGATATATATATATATGAAATCAGTTGCAGAAATTTCAAAAGCTAACATGAACGGCAATATTTTAGTGGTTAATAACACAATTAAAAAAGTTTGCGCTTTTTTTGTGTTATTATCATTTTATTTTTCAAATCCAATTTTTTCGCAAACCTATTGTGCAGCTGCAGCTGCAGCTGCATCAGATGATGAAATATTTAACGTAACCTTAGGTTCTCTAAATAACTCAAGTAATTGCTCATCATTAGGTGGTGCAGGTTCAATTTTAAATCGATACAATAATTATACAGCTCTACCTGCTCCGGGTTTAATATTGGGTACAAATTATCCACTTTCAGTAACAGTGGGTATGTGTGGAGCTTTTCCATTTGCTTATAGTGGTAGAGTAGGTGTATGGATTGATTATAATCAGGATGGAGATTTTATTGATGCTGGAGAGAACGTTTATATGTCACCTTATACTTTGTTTTCAATTGCAGGAACATCTGTGGCTCCTGGTGCTGGTATAACTATTCCTCTCACTGCAAATACTGGTATTACACGCATGAGAGTCATTGAAGTAGAATCTGCTACTGCTCCTGGACCATGCACAAATCCGCCGTTCGGAGAAGTAGAAGATTATAACGTAAATTTACTTGCTCCTACACCTTTAGATTTAGGAGTAAGTGCTATTTTGAAACCTATAGGAACAACAGTGTGTTATGCATTCGACACGATAGTTGCTAGAGTGAAAAACTATGGTACTAGTATTGTTAATTTTGCTGTAGATACAACTATCATAAACGTTGTTACAACTGGCCCTAATCCTTCAACATTTACCTTAGCTTTAAATCAGGGAACTATTGCGATAAATGGTACAAAAAATTACACCGTTACAACTGCTTATAATATGATGAACATTGGTACTTATAAATTAAAAGCATTTACTTCTGTTCCTGGTGATGGCTCCCCTTTTAATGATACGGTTATAAAAACAATCACAAAAAGTCCGTATTTTACTAAAACAGTTTTCCCTAATGATAGTGTATGTCTTGGTCAGCCAGTTCAATTAAATGCTAACTTTAGTTCTACAAAACAATTAGGTACTGGAATTTTACAAAATACATCTACCACATATCCCACACCTTATGGTAATTTTTATATGGGAGCTAAACATCAATTTTTGTTTTTAGCATCCGAATTAACTGCTGCTGGTTTAAGTGCAGGCAATATCACGTCATTGGCTTTTAATGTTACTAATTTAAATGGGTCAGGTCCTTATGTAAATTTTAATATTGCAATGGCAGCAACAGCGCTTACAAACATTACTAACTTTCAAGCAACAGGCTTTTCAACTTATTTTTCGGCGGCAAGTTATGTCCCAGTATTGGGTATAAATACACATACTTTATCTACGCCATATATTTGGGACGGAATTTCAAATATTATTATTGAAACATGCTTTAATAACAACCCATTAACGTGGACAAATAATGTTTCAGTTATGCAATCTACAACACCATTTACTTCTTCAGTTTGGTATAATGCTGATTCTAATCCAACACTTTGTACTACAGCATCTGCATTTAATTCAATAGCGCAACGACCAAATATTTTATTTGAACAGCCGGCAACGATGACTTTTTCTTGGTCGCCAGCAATTGAAATTAGTGCTACAAATATTGCTAATCCAATTGCTAACGTTAGCGGAACAAGAACATATACCATTAGCGGAACAAATGGAGGGTGCATGACCTATGATACAGTTCAAATTTTTGTTAAACCAACACCACTTCCTAATTTAGGTAATGATTCATTGTATTGTAATTTACCTGTTATTATAAATCCAAACACAAGTGCTTCTAATTATTTATGGAATAATTCGAGCATTGGTTCAAGTTTAAATGTTACTGCTCCAGGTAAATATTGGGTGAGAGCAACTAACTCAAATGGTTGTACAAATTCTGATACTATTTTAGTAACATTAGGTGCTTCTCCAATTGTGACTTTAGGTGCCGATACTGCTTATTGCCAAGGATCTTCTATTAATTTATATGGAGGATTTAGCCCTGGAAATACATATTTATGGAGCACGGGGTCAAACGCCTCATTTATTACTGTAGGAACTTCAGGAACCTATTCTGTGCTTGTAGTAAATACTATTGGCTGCGAAACTACAGATGTAATAAATGTGACTTCGAAACCTGTCCCATCAGTATCTCTTGTATTTACTGGATTAAATTCATTTTGTGCCGCAGATGGCACAGCAAGATTGTTAACAGAAGGCACACCAAGTGGTGGCGTATATATTGGGGCAGGCTTAAATAGTAGTACATTTTTTCCGGCACAAGCAGGTCAAGGCAATCATATAATTCTTTATAATTATACGGGGCCTAATGGATGCTCAAATACAGCACGAGATACACTATTTGTGCGACCTTGCGTTGGTATTGAAGAGTTTGCCGATAATATCAATCTGAGCATTTATCCAAATCCTACAACAGGTAGTTTTGTAATGGAGATAAATACAATAAATGACTTTGATGGAAAAATAAGCATCACAACCATTGACGGTAAATTACTATTTACAGATGTTGTTTCGGGTAATGGCTTAATAAATAAAACGATTAATATTGGTGATTTAGCAAATGGAATTTATTTTTTAAAGATGGAATCCGCCAGCACATCACGAACATATAAAATACTTAAACAGTAGCTAGATTTTTGCGGATTGAATTTTAGAGCGTAACCAATTTAAAATCGGTAGATAAAATTTAAAACAGATAATTTAAAGTTCCTTTTAAATACACGATTGAAATTAAGGTTTTGACGAATTTAAATTTGTATTCGGCAAATTTCAATTCAGATTCTAACCATTTATTTTCTCGTGCATTTAATATAAATAAAGAGCTTTCTCCATTATTAAACTTTAGTTTTTCTGCTTCTACTAGTTGTTTATTATATCTTACTGATCGTTCAGCATTTTGCAACTGTTCAGATAAAATTGAAATAGTTTGCTTAAGCGCATTTAATTTAAAATCAAATTCGTTACTCTTATTAGCCAGTTCGTAAGAATTACTTTGAAAATTCACTTTTGCCATTTTATACTCATTCCTCGATCTACGAAGTAATAAAGGAAAAGATAAATCTGCTCCCCATTTATAATTATTTTGCGTATAAACTGGACTGAAAGAATTTGGGTTGTAAGACAATAAATTATAATTAACATTCAATTTAGGCTTAATCATCTCTTTCTTTAATCGAGTATCTATAGCCAATACTTTTTGAAATGAATTATACTTATCAATTACCGGGTTATTTGTCGAATCCTGATACAAGAGCTTAACAATACTATTTTTAGCTTTCTCGAAATATAGATCTAAGCTATCTGATGGCTTATAAAATTCTTTAACAGAAGGTGCATTTGTTTGCCAATTATACGTAGCCAATTCATTGTTCTGTTTTTGAATTTCAATGTTAGCTGATTGAAAATCTAACAAACGAGATTGATACAAAATAGCAGCTTCTACAGTATCCATGGCAGCGCGCTCACCAATATTTGCCAAAGATTCAATGCCTATCAATCTTAGTTTTGCTAATTCCATAAAGTAAGAATTTAATGCTAGCTGCTTTAAGCTGAATAACCAATCAAAATATTGCAAAGAAGATTCGTACAATAAATTATTTAATTGTATGTTTTTTTCCGCCGAATAATAGTTTACGTATTCTTTTGATTTTAATAAATCTGCTCTCCTATAGTCAATAAACATACCTTGCAATAAGCCAACTTCTAATCCAACATAAGGCAAGCCATACGATGATGTATATTTTTCAGGATTGATGTTTTGACCCACACCATATTCGTAACCAAACTTTAAATTTTGTGCTGTAAACAAAGGAACTTTTACACCACTATTGATAATGCTATAATAATTTGAGCCATTAAAGTTTTTGTTTTCATATGTCCCACTTACAAACGGATCAAAATTTCCCTTACTAGCTTTGTACTGTAATTCACCATATTGCTTAATATTGTCAGCCCTTTTAGAAATAGGATTATTTTCTAAAACATTTTTTAAATAACTATCATAACTCAAAACAACTGTTGTTTGGGCAAAGTTGTTTGAAAGCATGAAAAAAAAAACAATAACTAATAGTTCAATTTTACTTTTTCCCATCTTGTTTGTTTTCTTTTTTTTCTTCACTAGCTTTGATATAAAATTCTGGCGGAAATCCATTTAGTTTTCGCCAAATTTCATAAATAACGGGAACATTATTTAATAAGGCAAAACCTTCAACACCACTTCCAATCTGAATTGCATCTGGCCATCTTTTACCTTTATTTTTAACTAAAATACGAAATTTACCATTATCAGAAATGGCTTTATCATAAGCAACAATTTCCGATTGATAGGTTCCAAAACTTATTCCGGGCCAACCCGAAAAAACAAAAGCGGGCCAACCATCAAAGGTTAACTGAACATTTTGTCCTTTTTGGATTAATGGTAAATCAATTGGGTTGATGTACAATTCTACTGCTTGTTCAGCTTGCTTAGGAACAATTGAACATAACGCCGCTCCTTCTTTTACAATCTCTCCAATTCCCAAAACATATGCTTTAGTTATGTAACCATCTTGTGGCGCAAGCACGTAATAATATTCTTTTCGCATACTATAATTAGCTAGTTGACCTTGCAATTTAGTTAAAGAACCTTCTCCTTCATACAAGGCGGACAAAGCAGAAAATTTATCCGACTCAGCTTTCATGATTTTTTCTTGATAATCTTGTTGCACACCGTTTAATTCAATTTCCGAATTTAGTAAGTCGTTTTTAGTGGACATAAATTTATTTTCTGCAGATGTTTTTTTAGCCAAAGCATCTTGCACTTTAATTCTTCTGTTTTCTAAATCTGTTTTTGATATTACACCTTTAACCAATAACTCTTCAAAACGTTGTAACTGTTCTTCTGCAACTTTATAATTATTGTTAGAAGTTTGAGCTTCGATGCTGTCGGTTCTAACTTTAATTTTTGCTTGCACAAGTTTGTTACGAGTTTGCTCCATTTTTAAAAGTAAATTTTTATTCAACGCATCAATTTGATAATTTACTGAATTTACTTTTTGTTCATACGATTCTAAGGTGGTTTCTTTTGCTTTGATTTGTTGTTCAGAACGACTAATCAACAATGGATCCATATACTCATCCTTTATCTCAGAAATAAATGCGATTGTATCATTCTTTTTTACAAAATCTCCTTCGTTTATAAACCAATTTTCTACTCTACCTGCAATACGTGAGGTAATTGTTTGTGGCCTACCTTCTGGATTTAATGTTGTTACCTTTCCTTTTGATTCAACACTTTGAGTCCATGGCATAAACAGCACAACAAACCCAGTTATAAAAAAAGCACTTAGTGAATATTTTATAGCTTTAGAGTAGGACCTTTTATATATATTCGAAACGCCTTCCAGTTCAATAACATCCGAATTCAAAAATGAATACTCCTCTTTTTTTCCAAATATTTTTTCAATCTTATACAAAGCTGTAATAATATCATAACACGTACCTAAACTACTCACCAATTTTTCAACTGAATTAATTACTAAAAAGATAATGATTTCGGATGCTACAAATTGACCAATATTCAAATCGCCCTTTTGCACTAAAAAGGCACCAAAAAATAATAAAATTCCAACAAAAATTACTTTAAATAAAATGATGCCTCTAAATTGTTTTTCAAGTACTAAAAAATGACTTTTTCTGTTGATGATATAATCATTTAAAATATAGTCAGTATGTTCTACAAATTTTTCGTTTTTAGTATCATTAGATGAAGCTCTTTTTTGAAACCATTCTATTAAATTATATTTTTCGTCAGATGTTTTTACATTAGTTTCGATACCTTTTTTACCATAATAAACAATTATGAAGTAAAAAGAGAATCCAATTATTATTGTAAAAAACATAAACCAAGGACTGTACAATGGCAGCAATAGCACACCAAAAACAATACTAATAAGAGAAAATGAAAAATCTAATAATATTTTACTGATTCCTTTTTGTAAAGTAACTATTTCAAAATATTTATTGAGTTTAGATATAATATCATCGGTATGAATCGTATCATTTAAATATAAACTAATTCGAGTTATTAAATTTCCGAATATTTTTTGATGCAAAGTTTCATTAATACGCATTTGCCAAATTTGAAAATAACCAACAAACATAGTAGCAACAATTGTAATTGAACAAAGCAAAATAAGCGATGCAGAAAAACTACCTGCCATAATATAGGTTACGACTCCTTGTATACCAACGGGAATAGCGATGTACATTATTCCCTGTAAAAGCGCTAGAGTGTACACTTTACTTAAAATTATTTTTTCGTTAGCCAACCAAGTAAACAAAAGCTTCGCTTTTTTCTTTTCCATAAAATTTAATTTGATTACAAAAATACAAAATAATACGTGTAATAGCTTTACTATTATTAATTTGTTAATATCACTATTTATAATACCTTTACTATTAAACTAAATTTGATGGAATTAGATATTAGAATAAAAATGAATGAAAAGCTATTTCTTCGAAATCCCGAAGAATCGCTTTTAGGTAAGAAAATTGTTAAAAACGGATTACTTCTTATTAATAAAATTGGTTTTGAGGAATTCACTTTTAAAAAACTATCTATAGAAATATCAACTACTGAAGCTACTATATATAGATATTTTGAAAACAAACATCGTTTACTTATTTATTTGATAAATTGGTATTGGAGTTATAAAGAATATAAGGTTGTTTTTAAGACAAATAATATAACTAATCCTGAAATTAAGCTTAAAACAATCATAAAATTATTAGTAGAAAATACAGCCGACAAAGAATTAAGTTCTGATTTTATTTCTGAAAAAGAGGCTTATCAATTAATTATGTGTGAAGGATCAAAATCATATTTAACTAGAAATGTTAGTAAGGATAATAACGACAGACTTTTTAAACCTTATAAAGATTTATGTGAACGAATTGCTTCGATTATAAAAGAGTACAATCCAAAATATAAGTTTCCTCATTCAATGGCTAGCACATTATTAGAAATGGCACATGCTCAAAAGTTCTTTATGCAAAATCTTCCTTCCTTAACTGACTTTTCAAAAGATGAAGATGATAAAAAAATCATCCTATTTTTTGAATCATTACTATTTAATTCTATAAATAGTAAATAATTCAAATTTCAAATAAATAGAAATTATACTTAGATCTTATTCACCTTACCCTCTGAATAAAAGTAAAACAGATTGCAAAACAATTTTTTAATGATTTTTTTGCTTCATATAAGCGTAAAGTAAAAACGTAAATAAACTAAATACAGCTATAGTTGGTATTGCAAAATTTGGGTTTATTTCTGATAAAGTAATTTGTAATTTATTTTGAGAATATGTTGTAGAATGAAATACTAAAAAAATAATACAAATTTTTATTTTTTATTTTTCTATCTGAGATTTACGATTTACAGTTTTCATAATGATTAGTTTTAATGGATTAGTAAATATGGTTTAGACATTTTATTTTGAATTGATATTCAAGTCTAAGCAATTATACTTCCAAAAAATCTGATGGTTTGTGTCAATTGGTAACTGGTTAATTTTTAATTATAATTGGTTTGTTTTTAAGTAATAGTTTAAAACAAAAAACCCACCAGAATTACTTCGGATGGGTTCATTTCAAAAAATAAATCTATCTATAAACTAATTAATGGTTTTCTATCAATAAAACCGCCACCAATTAAATCATCACCTTCGTAAATTACAGCACTTTGTCCGGGTGCAATGCCTGTAGCTGATTCATGGAATACAATATTTAATTTATTATCAATTGTATTAATGGTACTTAAACGTCCAGCATCTTTGTAACGAATTTTTGTTAAGGCCACGTAATCTTGAGGTAACGATTCGTATTTAATTAAATTAAAATCTCGCACATTTATTTCCATTTCTTTTAAATCATCTAAATCACCCAATACAACCGTATTCGTTTCGGGTATAATTTCCTTAACAAATACAGGTTCACCCATTGCAATATCTAATCCTTTTCGCTGGCCAATTGTATAAAAAGGATACCCACGATGCGTACCAACTTTTTTTCCTTTATACAAATAATTACCTCCTTCAACACTTGCCTCTAAATTTGGTAATCGATGTTTTAAAAATGAACGGTAATCATTATCAGGTACAAAACAAATATCGTAGCTCTCACTTTTATTAGCCAAATCAATAAATCCAGCATCTTTTGCCATTTGTTTTATTTCCGGTTTTTTAAATTTACCTAAAGGAAACATCGTTCGTTGTAAACTATCTTGTCCTAAACCCCAAAGTACATAAGTTTGATCTTTGGTTTGATCAATACCTTTAAAAATAACTTTGCGATTATTTTCCTCACGAACTTGCGCGTAGTGACCAGTTGCTATAAATTCGCAATCTAACATATCCGCACGTTTTAATAGCGCTTCCCATTTAATATGAGTATTGCATAATACGCATGGATTTGGTGTGCGGCCTGCCAGGTATTCTTCAACAAAATTATTGATAATATGATCTCCAAATTCTGCCCTGATATCTAATATATAATGCGGAAAACCAAATGTTACCGCCATTGATCGAGCATCATTAATACTATCCAAACTGCAACATCCTGTTTCTTTTTTTGTGCTTCCAGAAGTTTCATAGTCCCATGTTTTCATGGTAATGCCAATAACTTCGTAACCTTGTTCATGTAACATCATAGCAGCAACCGAACTATCAATTCCTCCGCTCATTGCTACTAATACTTTTCCGTGTTTACTCATTTTGTATACTTCTTATTTTTATAGCAAGGTGCATTATTTTTTCACAAAGGAACAATGCTTTGTTTTATGAATTTAAAATTATTTTAAATGCTACTTTTTTTCTTTAGATTTTGTAGTTGTAGCGTTTGGTTTTGCTGTACTTGTTTTAGTTTCAGCTGATTTTAGTTTATCTTCAGAATTTTTATTTTTATTAAAAAACTCCTCGGTTTCTTTTGCTGTTGCTAATTTACCGCCAGGTTTGAATAATTCTCTTTCTGTAATTTTGCCATTTTTGTCCCTATAAAGCCATGGACCGCTTTTAGATCCATTTTTATAGTAACCAACAGCAGCTGAGACTTTGTTGGGATAATAGAATGCATTTTTTCCTTCTAATTTCCCATCTACATAAAGTCCTTCACTTTTAATTAATGTTTTGTCATAGTATAATTTAAATGGCCCGTCCATTTTACCCAATTTATAATTCCGCTCTTCGCTAATTGTTCCATCTGGAAAATAAACGTATTCGGTACCATCTTTTTTTCCCTTAATATAATTTTCTCTTGAAATAAGCATACCCTTTTCATCATAATAAGTCCAAGCCGAATCTTTATCTTCTCCAATATATTTGCCATATGCCATTTTTTTACCTGTTGGATGAAACAAAGTTGAATACGCAAACTTCCCATTTTGTTTAAAATTCATAATCGCTTTTAGTGTATCGTGAGGATAATAGTATTTAAAAACTCCCTGGGGTTTATCATCTTTAAAAAGACCTTCGTAAATTAACTTTTTAGTTTTATCATCCATTTTTTTCCAATAGCCCTGCTTTTTTCCAGCAGCATCAGTTTGTGTTTGAGCATAGCTTAAAACACCTATCATTAAAGAAAAAATAAAGAAAATATATTTACCCATAAAATTGATTTTGATTTATAACTTATTTCTGCACCAAAGTTACATTATCTATCTATAAAAAGAGGTTTTGTAACCGATTTTTCTGAAAATTTAAGAGTAATAAAATATGTACTATTTGCTGCTAATAAATTAGAGAGATTTAGTATAGAACTATGGAATATTTTTAAATATTGTCCTATCATAACACTCGTGTTTAGTAAAAACTATTAAATGAAAAAAAAGGTATGTAAAATAAAAAATCCATC
>JBIKOX010000102.1:0-10606 GCA_044357775.1 Bacteroidia bacterium
ATCAGTTGGCATACTGATGGATTTCTAAAACAAAAATCTTAAAGAACTTAAGCGTTCGCGGCTTCTTCTTTTAAAACGGCAATAATTTTATCTTCAATTTCTTGGGCTAAGTCCGGATTTTCAGCAAAGATTGATTTCACGGAATCTCTACCTTGTCCTAATTTAGTATCGTCATAACTAAACCATGATCCGCTTTTTTTAATGATCCCTTTATCAACACCAATGTCAATTATTTCTCCAACTTTACTAATTCCTTCTCCAAAAACTATATCAAATTCAGCCATACGGAAAGGAGGAGCAAGTTTATTTTTAACTACTTTAACACGTGTTCTGTTCCCAGTAACAACATCACCATCTTTTATTTGACTAATTCTTCTGATATCTAAACGAATTGATGCGTAAAACTTCAATGCATTACCACCAGTTGTTGTTTCAGGATTACCAAACATGACACCAATTTTTTCACGTAATTGATTGATAAAAATACAACAGCAACCGGTCTTATTAATTGTTCCGGTTAATTTACGCAATGCCTGACTCATTAAACGAGCTTGTAAGCCCATTCTGCTATCACCCATTTCTCCTTCAATTTCAGCTTTTGGCGTTAATGCAGCAACTGAATCTATTACTACTAAATCAACAGCACCAGAACGAATTAAATTATCAGCAATTTCTAGAGCTTGCTCTCCGTTATCTGGTTGTGAGATTAATAAGCTTTTAGTGTCTACGCCTAATTTATCAGCATAGGAACGGTCAAAGGCGTGCTCTGCATCAATAATTGCAGCTATGCCACCAGCACGCTGCACGCTAGCAATTGCATGAATTGCTAAAGTAGTTTTTCCAGACGATTCAGGTCCATAAATTTCAACCACTCTACCTCTTGGCAATCCGCCAATGCCTAGAGCAATATTTAATCCTAATGATCCGGTGGAAATTGAATCCATTGGTTCAATTACTGAATCACCTAATTTCATGATGGTACCCTTGCCATAAGTTTTTTCTAACTTATCTAAGGTTAATTGTAAAGCTTTTAATTTTTCGCTACCTACTGCATTTCTGTCTACAGTTTCAATAGAATCTTCTGTTTTTTTTGCCATGATATTTATTTTTATAGTTTTAAGTTACAATTTTAAAAATTAGAGTAGTTAACAAGTTTGCAACAATCTCAAATTCTTTACAAATCTAACTCAAAATTCAAGCAACTGATTGCTATAAATTGTAGCATTACTTAAATTGACTGTATTTACAGGGATTAGCGAGGTAAAAAATTATATTTGTGCTATTAAAAATTTCAAGATTGTGAAAATAAATTTACTGGTATTTTGCTAATTTACAGAGTTAAACAATTTTTTTAAACAATTTTGGTAGCACATTCTATTAGTAAATAAATGCTTTTTTTTGATATATTGAAATTAGCTTTTTAGAAATAGTAAAAATAAAGCACGTAATGAAAATAAAAAGCAATTATCTATAAAAAATAATTGTCATTTACTTTATGTTAATCCCTGATACACGCTTGCGGAGGTAATTAATCAAATCGAGAAAATAATAAGTGATAAATAATTCATCATTATTATTGCAAGTTTGTTTAGTTTTTAATTTTAACGAGAAATAATGATTTTTATACTTTCAGATGTTTTGTCTTCATAAAAGACATGAACAAAATAAAAGCCATTTTCAAAGTTTGTGGTGCTAATTTCATAATCTGCAAATCCTTGTTCTAAATTAATTGGATGATGATAAATGACTCTTCCTAAAACATCCATTATTTCCAATTCAGCTGTTTGATGCTTAGGAGCAATCAAAGAAACAAATAGCTCATTAACAACAGGATTTGGAAATACTGAGAATAAATCTTCTTGATACAAACCATACTCTACTGAAGTAATTGGACTATATTTAAAAGAATTATCCAAATCAACCATTTTTAGCTTGTAATATGTAATAGGCTTGTAGAAATTAAAATCTAAATAAGTATAATTAGTATAACTAGTTAAATTTCCTTTCGGATTTATTGTTGCAATTTTTACGAAATTTATTCCATCTTCAGAACTCTCCAATTCATAATGTTTAAAGTTCGTTTCCATTACAGATTCCCAACTAATTAAATTGTAAGAATCTTGTGAGAAAGCATTAAAATAAATTAATTCAACAGGAAGTGCAATTGGGCTTGACACAAATATGCCGCCATTTGTAGGTCCACCGCCACCTGCTCCTGAGGCAGTTCCTCCTGCATTATCTATTCCTGGCGTACCAAAACTTGTTACACTTGATACATTAACTGTTGGTTGGCTTCCAGAAAATAAAATAATGCCTTGGCCGCCACCACCACCACCTGCATGGGGTTGTCCATTAATAACATTACCTCCATTACCTCCATTTGAATTAATGGTTAATGGGCATGTACTAGTATTACTGTAATTATCTACTTGTAGTACAATACTTCCTCCTCCTCCTCCTCCTCCAGCACCATCGTTTCCAACGCCCGAAGTATTGCTAGCTGTTATTCCATTAGCTGTAATTTTTATTGCACTTGCGCAGTTTGAATTTGTTAAAATAGTACCTGCTTTTAATAAAATAATGCCGCCGCCATTACCACCATTTGAACTTCCTGAGTTATTTTGTTGGCCACCGCCACCACCACCACCACCCATAAAAATTCTATTAGCTGAAATGTAGCCTGATAAACTCAATCCTCCTAATCCTCCAGCAGGATTTGCGTTGCACGGAGAACTTCCATTATTATAACCATTACCTCCTTGTCCTCCACTTGTGTAATTTCCGCCACCACCGCCACCTGCATTATGAAAACCGCCACCACCACCGCCATTTAATATTCTACCTCTCCCGTTGCTGTAGTTTGCAGCTGTTCTGCGATATATACCTTCACCTTTAGATCCTACATTTGAGCTATTAGAAACATAAAGCAAACTATTAGCAGCGGCACACACATTACCTCCAGTATTATTTGATTTGCTTCCTCCTCTAAAACCAAGTCCATCAGCATTGATACTGTGATTTAGCGTTAATGTATTAGTTACTGATATCGCAATAACTCCCCCAACTCCTTCTGTATTATCCCATGTTAGACCAGAAATATTTGCGGTGGTGGTATAACTAGTACCTAGGTTACGAAGTGTAATTAATTGAACAGAAGAATTAGTTCCTATATTAAAGTTATTCACTAAAGGATTTGAAAGTACGATGGTGGTTGGCGTCCCTGTTGCGGGTGAGAGTGATGATATAATTGCTATTTCATAAACTCCTGCATTTCCAATGCTTCCAATATTGCCAAAAGTTGCAACGTTTGTTGTATTGGTTCCAATGGCATCATCTTGCATTTGCATCACAACAACTTCCTCGCCTACACTGAAAGTATGATTAGCTTGGTTGACATCAGTTAATGTTAAAGTTGTTTTGGCTGCATTAATTGCGGAAGCATTGGCATAAGCATTTACAATCTGACTCCTGCTAGCAGAAGCTAAAAACAATAAGGTAAATAAAATTATTTTTTTCATTTAACTATGGTAACGAAAATGCACTCGTAATGTTTATGTGTAGGTTTTAGGAAAATTAATTTGGCAAAAATTAAAAAAAAATGACAAAAGTCATGTTACTTCAATTATAATAAAATTATAAATTCGGCTAATATACATATTATTAATACCAATCGTTTTATTATTACGATTAAATAATTATTTATGTACAAATTAAATTGAATGTATTTTGTAGCTAAACCAATCTTATTGTTAAAATATAAAGGTTTTGTAGGCGGCAAAACTTTTTACTTAACACAGCAAGGCATTATTTTAACCTCTTAAGTTAGCGCGAAGTGTCACTGCTGTTATTATTGATGTAATAGTTCCTAAAAACATATTTTTAAAAACAATACTGGTGCATTCTTTAAATAAGGTTACTTGCGCAATTTCTTGCTTGATTAGGCTGGGGAGTTGAGCCTCAGTAATTTTTAAATTACCATTTTTAACCTGAGCTTTTGCTAATTCAAATCCGTAGGTTTCAATAAAATTGATTTTAAATGCTTTAAAATCTAATTCAAAAAATATGGCTTGAAAAATCACTAAAATAATAGTGCTAAAAATTATAAATTTCAGACCTTCTTTTACTGCCTCTTTTCCTCCAATAGTATTGTTGTAGTTTACCTTTTTTGAATACAACATTGCAAATACGCAAAAAGGAATAATTAACAGCCATCCAATAATGTTTACTTTGTTGATATGCTGAGTATAGCCGCCATAAAAAGTGATGCACGTAGCAATAATTAGCAATGCGCTATAAATAGTAGGAAATAAAAATGATTTTGGTGACATGTTATCGTTTTAAAAAGATTTACTATGTTTTTTTAACCTCATAGCAACATAGAATTTTTTTTTTAGTTATTGTAAAAGTAAAAAGTTACAGGTAGTTTATACTTCGTTTAAAAAATAGATTGTTTTTATCCTTTCTATTTTTCTATGTGTTTTAAAGAATTAACTAACGGTTCATTCCTATCAAAAATTCTTCGTTTGATTGCGTTTTACTTAGTTGATTTAATAAAAACTCCATTGATTCAACAGGGTTCATATCTGCTAAATGTTTTCTTAATACCCATAAGCGTTGCAGTGTTTCTTTACTTAGTAATAAATCATCTCTTCGTGTTGATGATGATGATAAATCTACTGCAGGGAAAATACGACGGTTAGCAATTTTTCTATCTAATTGTAATTCCATGTTGCCGGTTCCTTTAAATTCTTCAAAAATTACCTCGTCCATTTTCGATCCAGTTTCAGTTAAAGCAGTAGCGATGATTGTTAAGGAACCTCCGTTTTCAATTTTACGAGCTGCTCCAAAAAAACGTTTTGGTTTTTGTAGCGCATTAGCTTCAACACCACCCGATAAAACTTTGCCACTCGAAGGAGCAACCGTGTTATATGCACGCGCCATACGTGTAATACTATCTAATAAAATAACCACATCATGTCCGCACTCAACCATACGTTTTGCTTTTTCTAAAACAATGTTTGCAATTTTAACATGCTTTTCAGCTGGCTCATCAAAGGTAGACGAAACAACTTCTGCTTTAACGCTACGTGCCATATCGGTTACCTCTTCTGGACGTTCATCAATTAATAAAATAATTAAATAAACCTCCGGGTGATTATAAGCAATGGCATTTGCAATATCTTTTAATAATACAGTTTTACCAGTTTTAGGTTGCGCTACAATTAAGCCACGCTGTCCTTTTCCAATTGGCGCAAACATATCAATAATACGAGTGCTATTATTTTGTTGAGGATGGCCTGTTAATTTTAATTTTTCGGTAGGGAATAAAGGAGTTAAATAATCAAAAGGCACTCTATCTCTAATGTAAGATGGTTCTCGACCATTAATTTCTTCAACTTTTACTAGTGGAAAAAATTTCTCACCATCTTTTGGAGGTCGAATTCCACCGCGCACAACATCTCCGGTTTTTAGACCAAATAATTTTACCTGTGCTTGAGAAACATAAATATCATCAGGAGAACTTAAATAATTATAATCAGAACTTCTTAAAAATCCGTAACCATCCGGCATCATTTCTAAAACACCTTCGCCAATAGCAATTCCATCAAAATTGTAATATACTCGTTCAGGTTTTGGTTGATGTTCTTTTACAGTTACCTGCTCATGAGTTTCCATTCCTTCAGGAGTTTGAGGTTTTTCCTCAGGCTCAATATTTATTGCTAAATCATTATTTACTACAGGTTTTGATTCTGTGTTTTCTACAATTTTGGCAGGTTGTTGAGGTTTGTGATTATGCACAGGTACTCGTGGAGTGCGCTCTTCTCTTTTTTCAAATTTAGGCGTCTCCTCCTTACTTACTGCATTTAAAGGATGAACTCTTTCTGAAATCGGTTTTGATTCTATTTGTTTTTCTTCAGTTGGTTTATTTTCAACTAATTTTAAGTCTGCAACTTTTTCATTTGTCGAATTCTCAAAAAGTATTTTTTCAACTTTAGCTGTTCCTTCAATTGGTTTTTGAATACGGGGCTTTTTAACTTTAACTGCCGTTGAAGTAACATCTTTATTAACTAAATTAATTGGTGTTTCTTTTTTAGGAAACTGATTTACTATTGTAGCAGCTAATTCTTGATTAGTGGCTTGAGCATCAACAATTTTCAAAACCATATCTGATTTTGTTAATCCTTTTGCATCAATACCAAATTGTTTACAAATGTCCTTTAGCTGAGCGATTGCTCGGCTGCTTAAATCTAATACTTCAAACATAGTTATGTTTAATAATGGGAATAATAATTAAAAAATAATTTTATTATGTTACTGTTTTTGTGATTTTATTGCTACAAGATAATGTAGCTATTGTTATGATGATACAAGTATAAGCATTAATTTTATATTACAAAATAATTTTAAATGATTTTTTATGTCAAAATGAGTTCTGTTTTGTTAAATAAAATATCTTTGCCATATGAGTAAGTTTTTAATAGTTGGATTAGGAAATATAGGAGACGAATATGCCAATACAAGACATAATGTTGGCTTTGAAGTATTAGATTATTTGGCGAAAGAAAATGACTTGAAATTTAAATCAGATAGATTAGCTGATGCTGCAGAATTTAAATATAAAGGCAAGCAACTTGTGTTAATTAAGCCAAGTACGTACATGAATTTAAGCGGTAAAGCTCTAAATTACTGGATGCAGAACGAAAAAATTGCGATTGAAAATGTATTAGTTATTGTGGATGAGTTAGCATTGCCATTTGGAAAAATACGCATAGGTCCAAAAGGAAGTGACGGTGGTCATAATGGATTAAAAAACATACAGGAAATATTAAATACAAATCAATATCCACGTTTACGATTTGGAATTAGTAATGAATTTAATAAAGGTAATCAGGTAAATTATGTGCTTGGCAAATGGAGCGATGATGAGAAAAAAACTCTAAATGATCGAGTAAAAATTGCCGCAGATGCTATCAAGGCTTTTGCATTTATTGGATTGGCAAGATGTATGAATGAGTTTAATACTAAATAGCAATGTGTGTAAATAAAAGTTTCATTAAATTTTGTCTATTTTTTATGCTTACTGTTGCAAATAAATTGTTTGCTCAAAATATTGCAACGTATAAAATTGATAATTTAACGCAAAGAATTTTTAATAATTCAGACACAACTTACGTGGTTAATTTTTGGGCAACTTGGTGCAAACCATGTGTTGCTGAGTTACCCGAATTTGAAAAACTTCATATAAATTACTCCTCTAAAAAAGTTAAGGTGTTGCTTGTGTGTATTGATTTTAAAGAAGAACTTGAAAAACGAGTAAAGCCATTTATTGAAAAAACAAAGTACACTTGTGAGGTTGTATTGTTAGATGAAGTAAATGGAAATGATTTTATAAATAAGATTGAAACTTCGTGGAGTGGAGCAATTCCGGCAACTTTAATTACAAAAAAAAATAAATCTATTAATGATTTTATAGAAAAAAAAGTGACTTATGATTTTTTAGTAGATAAGCTTCATTGATTATACAATTCCTTAAATAATTTTTAATTTTTATTCTCAAAAATCCATTTGAGATAGTATCTTTACCCAACTATGGCATTACTTGTAAAAACATCACAACTCCCAAATTCAGGTAAAGGGTTATTTACCACTACCAACATTAAAAAAGGCACAAGAGTAATTGAGTACTTGGGCGAAATTATTGATTGGAAAGAATATGAGCGCAGGGTAGAGCGGGATGAGGACGGCTATTTGTTTTTTATTAATAAGAAAAACTGTATAGATGCTTGGAACACTCCTCAGCATAAAGCAAGGTTTGCAAATGATGCAGCTGGCTTAGGAAGAGTAAAAGGATTGAAAAATAATTGTGTGTATGAAACGGAAGAAAACAGATGCTATATTTTAAGTACGAGAGATATTTTAGCAGGAGAAGAAATTTTTGTTAGTTACACAAAAGAATATTGGGATTGTGTAAAATATAATATTAGTATTGGTAGAAAGTAAATATATGTTATAAAATTAGCAACTATTTTTAACGAAAAAAGCAATGAATTACAAAGAAATTAATGATTTTCCAATGTTTTTTATTGTTGGGAGAGGTCGCTCTGGCACAACCCTCTTGCAAACTATTTTAGATGCAAATCCCAATGTCATTATTCCTTTAGAATCTAAATTGATTATTCATTTAAAGGCCAAATATTTCCGGCTCACTAACTGGACAGAACGTACAATTGACGAATTTATTAATGATCTCTATAAAGAAAAAGAATTTGTTAGCCGATGGAATGTTGATAAAAAATTATTGCGTCAAAAAATAAATGCAATACCCTTAAAGGAAATTAATTTTATAATCTTGTGCAAATTAACCTATTTAAGCTATGCATCTATTTTCGAGAAACAGAATATTCTGTTAATTGGCGATAAAAAGCCAATGTATAGTATCTTTTTGAATGACATTATAGAGATTTTCCCAGACGCAAAGTTTATTCATATTATTAGAGATTATCGTGATAATATTTTATCAAACAGAGAATCCTTTTTGCATAAAAATATAGCCAGGCTAGCTTTTGCATGGAAAGTTTTTAATAAAATAATTGACAAGGAAAAACAAAGAATTCCTGATCAGTTTTATACTATTCGCTATGAAGATTTAGCAAGTTTTCCTGAAAAATATACTATAGAAATATGTGATTTTTTATCGATAAAATTTCAACCCAAAATGTTAGAATTTCATAAAAAAATAAATCAAATAAATGATTTGGTGAAACCTGAAGCCATTGAAAGACTTCACTCGAACATGCTTAATCCTGTTAATACAAGTAAGATAAATAAATGGGAAAAAGAACTCACGAAAAGTGAAATTGAGTTGGCCGATTTCATTAATGGCTCGTATGCTATAAAATATGGATATACCCCTTCAACAAAAGTAAAAAAAATAGACTATTATGTAAAATCTTTTTTCGGAATCTGTGGTTATACATATGATTATTTGGTTTTTAAAATATATTACAATATGCCTTTTTTTATTCGCAATATATCAGGGTATATTTCTAATAAATTGTATATTTGGTTTAAGTATACTCATTACTACAACAGTGAAGAGTATAAAAAATAAAGGCGTGTTGAAATGTTAACAATAGATGAAATAGAAAAGCTTCCCTTTGTTTTTATTGTTGGAAAAGGTAGATCCGGAACCACCTTACTCAAAACAATTTTCGACTCACATCCCAACGTTATTATTCCATTTGAATCCAGAATATTGATTCATTTGAAAAAAAAATATTTGCATGTAAACAACTTGACGGTTTCTGTTATTGATGAATTTATTACAGATCTGTACTTGGATAAAGAGTTTAAAAATTATTGGGATGTAGATAAAGTTTTACTTCGGCAAACAATAAATTCATACCCCATAAACGAACTTACTTTTGCTATCATTTGCAAGATAGTTTATTTAAGCTATCGATCTCCTTTTCCTAAACAAAAAATAATGCTGATTGGAAATAAAAAGCCTATCTATAGTATTTTCCTCGACGAATTACACAAGATCTACCCTAATACAAAGTATATACATTTAATCAGGGATTACCGAGATAATATCATTTCAAGCAAACATGCTCTTGGCCAAAATGATATTGCCATATCAGCGCAAAGATGGGTTATGCACAACCTTAAAATTGAAAAGTTCAAAGCTAAATATCCCGAAAAATTTTTCACGGTAAGATACGAAGATCTTGCTGCTGATCCCAAAAAGTACGTCCCTGAACTTTGCCGTTTTTTATCAATCTCCTATAATGAAGAGCTTTATGATTTTCATCTCAAAACAACTGATCTGTATAAAAATAAAAAAAATGATAATGAAATGATAAATTACCTGGTAAATAAAAATCATTTAAATTTTATGAATCCTATAAACACTTCACAGATTGGCAAATGGAAAAGTGAAATGAGTGCTGAAGAATTAGAAATTTCGGAGTACATTGCTGGTGAAATGGGCGAAAAGTACAATTATAAAAGAATTACGCACGGGCGAAAACTTAAATACCTTTTCATCTCCTGGAAAGCTAATTTAAAAACGATGGCAAATAATTTAATCACAATTACGTTTTTCAATTTACCTTTTTCCATCAGAAAAAAAATGAGTTCTATGGTCAAATAATTTCATAAGTCTTATTGTAATTGCGAACTCCTACGAAAGATAATATTTGAATTACCCGAATTTTTATACTATTTTTGAATAAGTAGATGCAACCTAAAAAAGACATATCTGTAGTTATTCCTGTATTTAATGGTGTTAGTTCATTAAAAGAACTAAACGGCCGATTAAACAAAGTTTTGATCGAAATGAGTGTATCTTATGAAATCATATATGTTGATGATTATTCAAAAGATAATTCTTGGAAGATTTTAAAGGAAATTCATTCATTAGATCCAAATGTACTTGTAATTAAACTAGCACGAAACTTTGGACAGCATAATGCCACTATTTGTGGAATGAATGAAGCAATAGGAAGAACTATTATAACTTTAGATGATGACTTAGAACATCGACCGGAAGATATACCTGATCTATATTCAATTTTCATCAATGGAAATTTTGATGTTCTTT
>JBIKOX010000020.1:0-24296 GCA_044357775.1 Bacteroidia bacterium
AAGAGCCTCATTTAAATTTAATGGAACGTAAATACAAAGCATCCCAAATTGTATTAAATACAAATGCGATAAAAGAACTGCATAACTCGTGAGACTGAAATGTGTTAAAATAGATTTTAACCATTGTGACAATTTATTAAAGTTTCCAAAATAAAAATATGGTAAAGTAAGGCTCATTCCAATAGGAATGACACTAAAAAACAATCCTTTATATAGCAACATCGGTAAATAAGGTTTTGAGAAGTAAAAACCGAAAGACAACACGATTCCAATAATTAAAAGCCGCAATTTGTTTTTATTTAAAATATGAGAATAGTTATCTGAAAAAATTCTAATAACAAAACCGTACAATAAAGCGTCTAATCTATAAACCACAATCTTTCTCAATTCCCAATCCAATTCAGGGTCAGATTGGATAATATAATATACTCTGTATAGCGTTACAATCATAATTTCTATAAACAATACAGTAAGCAAGTTTTTAGTATTTAATGTTTTATTAAATAAGACAGAAATTAAAACAATTGGAACTGGCAAAAACAAAAACGACCATTCTTCGATAGGAAGTGGCCAAATTTCAGGGAAAAAAGTGGGATGAGAAACATATAGATTTTGAGTGAAGGTTAGGTAGTTAAATATTGAAAAAGATGTTTTCTTAAAAAGAAGTAGATCTACATGTTGGTAGATAATATGAAAAATAACAAAGTTGATCAAAAGAAAAATAAGATAAAATGGAACAGTTCTTATCCATCTGTTTTTGTAAAAAGTAATCAGGTTAAGATTACTTCCAGGCGTGTTAAGGTGGCGGATGATTTGCCTGCAAACCAAAAAACCACTTAGTGCAAAAAACAAATCCTGAAACACATAACCCAAAGGAAAAACAATCTTGTATATACCAGTATAGGCGCCAAGATAATTATTGGTATGTGTCAATACTACAGCAATAACACATATTGCCCTAATAATATCCAACCCAATATTTCTATTAGAATCAAGAATTGCCGTTTTAAAAAACAGAGCTTTTGGTATTAATACACCATTGCTCATTGTAAAGAAATCATTCTTAATTTGTAAAAACCAATAGCCTGATTCAAATCACTCAAAAACACAACTGAAGTATCCTTATATAAAAATGGTTTCATTTTGTGGTCCTTTGTGTTGCAAATCACTTGACCTTTATAAATTATATCTTTTCCCTCTACATACAATTCTTCACTCGCATGCACATCAGCATTTATAGGAAAAGTCTCTTCCAAATCCGTATCACCCATCGTACTAATTAGAGTAATCGAGTCATTTTGTATGACATAGTCGTATAAAATCCCTTTAGAATTTTGAATTGAAAAGTAATGAATAGAAGTAACGGAAAAAGAAAGACACTTAATTGTAATAACAATAACTCCTAGAACGCATAAATACTTTAAAGAGATCACGGGTTTATACAATATCAAAAAGAGGCAAAATACAAGCCCCAATCCTAATAAACGAGAAAATTGCAATAGCATTGGCTGATTTAAAAAAGAACCAACAGGAGCACTAATAGCCAAAGTAAATACTATAAAAAGTATAACAGGGAACTTAGTAAAATTTTTATCACTAATAATGCTTACCAAAAAGGGTATAATAATCAACATTCCATAAGATGTATTGTAACGACCTATTAATATGGAGCAGAAAATAGTAAAACCAAAAACTAAAATAGACGATTGCTTTCTAAAACTAATTAAGACTATTAAAAAAAATGTAATTGCCACTCCTTCTATAACAGGAACTAACCAAGGAAGATTTATAACGGGGTGACTATTTTGACTTTCATCTAAAGAAAACAAATTAAGCAAAAACGTATAAACACTTTGATTTCCATGATAATAGGGCCCTATAATATCGTTATTTAGCAATCGCGGTATTACTTCCTCAATATAATAAAACACGATATCAGTACCTGCAATTAGAGTGACTAACAATAATGTTAGGGTTAGTAAAATAGAATATATAGCAATTTTATACTCCTTTTTTAAAACAAAATAAACAATCATAAATACAGGAAACAACTTAAGGCTTACACACAGAGCCAAGCAAAAAGCACTTAACCAATATTTAGAATTTTCAGATGCCAAAAACGACTCCATTAAAAAAGCTGTAATTATCAAATATGATTGGCCCTGATAAATACAATTATAAAGTGGGTACAGAAAAATGAAGGGAATTAAGTAGGCTTGCCAACCTTCCATACTAAAATAACTAAGTAGACGTTGTAAAGAAAAACAAAAAAAAATTAAACCAATTAAATTAAAAATTAACTTAGCTTTTAAACAACTTAAGAACGCGAATGGCAAATAAACAATTAAGCTAAAAGGTGGCACTGGAGTGTAGTTTTCAAAAAAGTGATTTTCACTATAACTCCGTATTTGCTGATTGAAATGAGAAATACTTTGATAATCTAGTAAACTGAATTTACTATCTATAAATAGTTTACTACCATAATAGTAATTTCCGAAATCTCCAACTGGATAGTTTTGAGTGAATATAATTAAACACAATCCAGCTAATAAGAACAATCCAGATATAAGGTAACTATTTCTATATATCAGTTGTTTACTCAATGCTTAAGAAAACTGATTATTATTCACTACAGCAATCACAACACCCTTTAATTCTTTACCTATAAAACCTGAATTTTTATTTGTAGAAACAATGTGTGATTTTCCAAAGACGTACTTTTTATTTGGATTAAATAAAGTCAAATTTGCCTCAACACCTTCTTTTATTTTAACTGATTCTAAACCCAAAATAGCGCGTGGATTTTTTGTTAAAGTGTCAATCATGGTCTCTAACGAAAGCCTAGAACCAAGAGCTGTATTTACAACACCAAAACAACTTTCTAAACCAACCATGCCATCATCAGCTAAATCAAATTCTAAATCTTTACTTTCAATATCTTGTGGGTTATGATCACTCACAATCACATCAATGGTTCCATCAGCAATTCCTTTTTTCAAAGCATCAATATCTTCTTTGGTTCTTAATGGAGGGTTTACTTTATAGTTTGTATCAAAGCCTTCTAATTCAAAATCGTCTAACAATAAATTGTATGCAGCAACGCCGCAAGTAATGTTTAATTTTTTTGCTTTTGCTTTTTTAATTAACTCTACACTTCCCTTTGTGCTAATTGTTGGGATATGCATTTTGCCACCTGTATATTCTAAAATTTGAATATTACGTTGCAACATAATTTCCTCCGCTAAAGCCGGAATACCTTTTAAACCCAGTTTTGTAGACATTACACCTTCATTAACTAATCCATCATGTGAAATTGTTTTATCATCACAATGTACAATTATAAAACTATTTATGTTTTGAGAATATTGTAGTGCTCTTAAAATTAATCCGGCATCTTTAGCTGTTTTTTTATAATCACTAAAAGCTACAGCGCCAGATAATTTCATGTCGTACATCTCCGACAAATCTTTTCCTTCCTGATTATGACTTAATGTACCTATTGGCAAAACATCTACTAAATTTCCTTTAGCACGGTTAACTACATATTCTATTTGCGCTTTATTATGTAACGGCGGATTAGTACCGCTCATTAAGCAAACGCTTGTAAAACCGCCTTTAGCAGCGCTTTTCAATCCGTTATCCAAAGTTTCTTTATGCTCATAACCTGGGTCACAAAAATTCACCTGCATATCTAACCAGCCAGCAGATACATGTAATCCATCAGCTTCAATTGTTTTAATTCCTTTTTCGGGAACAATATTTTTTTTAATTTGAGTAATAACTCCTTTTTCAATTAAAATATCTACAACTCTACCATTGTATTGGCTAGTTGAGTCGATTACAGTTGCTTGCTTAATTAATAAATTCATGTTTAGTTTTCCGGAAGATTTCGCAGATCTACGCAGATTTTAAATGGTTTATAAATTTCACTCTTTTTAATAGTTTCATTATCATATTACTAATTGTAATTTTTGCCGCGCAAATTTGCGAAATCTGCGGGACCCTAATTTTTAAATAATCTGATAATTAAAATTTCTGCAGCTAAAAATACCATGGCTAAAATTAAAAACAATTTCCATAATTTTTTTCCATCATTAGCTTCTTGTAAAGCATTTGTTAATATTTTTTCATCAGGCATAATAATACTCATGTTTTTCAAACCATTTTCATCAATTTGTTTTTGTAATTCTTCCTGATTCATAAAATTCATGTCCGATTCTTTTCTATCAAAATTAAACGCCAAATCTTTTATATGTGAAGTATCTTCTATTACTGCATATTGCCCAGCTTCAGTAATTTGATTTTGTGTAAAGAGTGTTGTAGCATTATTCAATAAACGATGTTCAGGAATTATATCTATTTTTTTTGTTGCTGTGTTAACTGAGCTTTTCAAAACTGTCGTAGCCTCATCCTTTATAATATGAAAAGGCTTATCTGAAAAATTAGAAGTATTGCTTAAGGAAATAGCTTCGTTAATAGAAGTTTTATAATAAATGGGAGAAGGCTTTAAACTTAAAATAGACATTTTAATAAGCGTTGGCACAAACAACGCATGTTTTAATAAATTAGAACTTGTTTCGTCTGAAGGAATAGAAAATAAATAAATTTTACCACTTCCTAAAGGATTTAAAGAAACCAAAAACTGTCCGTTTTGTAACAACACCAAATTTTGAGAATTACTATTCGTTGTTTTTGTAAATTCAAAATGCTCAAACACTTTTGGTAAATCCATGCGCTGGTCTATTTTATCAAAAACTCCTTCATATAAACCTTGTTCAAAATTGATGCTTTGTGTTTTAGTATTAGTTGTATCTAATTTAACAAATTGAGGTAATTGCAAATTTGTAAAAGAAATATTGTAAGATTCTAAATCAGCTTTTTTATTAGGAAAAACAACAACACTTCCACCATTGCTAACAAATTTTTGGAGCTCAGATGTTAAGCCCGAAGTTATGTTGACTACCTCATTTAAAACAATAATATTTGTATTGTTAAATAAACTATAATCAATTAACGACTCGTTGTTTTCTTTATAAATAAACAAACTATCATCTTGCATGAGTGATCTAAAATTTCCAGCAGTCTTTGTGTCTTTACCATTAATAACTAACGCTTTAATAGTTGTTTGTGCATTAAAACTAAAGTAAAAATTATCATCGTAAGTGATAGGATAATCTTCAATTTTTAATATGCCTTTATTAATTCCTTTAATTTTTACTGTAAAAGAAATGCTCACATCTTTTTTGTTGCCAGCAGTTACATCAAAAGATGCTAACGAAACTTGGGCATCATTAATATATAATTTCAAATTTCCATTTTCAATATCTTTATTGCTTTTATTAATAATAATTGCATGAATTATTTGTTGTGTTTCAAACTGCTGAACAGGTGTTTCAAACCAAACACTATCAATGTAAACGTTGTTAACTTCAGAGGATGAAATAGGAATAAAGCTAATAGCAATACTCGTATCAATATCAGATTTAGAAATAACGGATGTGTTTTTTTGAAAGTCGCTTAGTAAAAAAATGCGCTTATTTTTGAAAGAACTATTTTGTAAAAAATCTTGCTGACGTTTAATTACATCATTAATTGACTTTGTTGCAGAAGAAATTTTTACCTCATTTAACTGCTCAATAAATTCTTCTTTTGAAACAAGGCGCTGGTGTTTTCCTTCAAAATCATTTGTCAGTAATTGGAATTTGTCGCTCGCATTAAATGTATTGGCAATTTCAGTTGCATATTGTTTGGCGTTTTCTAAAAGCGTGCCTTTTTTATTAGTACTTTCCATACTAAAGCTATTATCTATAAAAATACTGATAGCTTTTTCGCCTTGGATTGTTTTTACTTTGCCGGGAATAAATGGTTGAGCAAATGCAAATACCAAACAGGCGATAGCTAAAATACGCATGGCTAAAATCAACCATTCTTTTAACTTTGATTTACTATCGCTTTCTTGTTTTAATTCTTTTAAAAACTGAACGTTTGTGAAATAGACTTTTTTGTATTTTCTGAAATTAAATAGATGAATAATAATAGGAATGGCTATTGCTGCTAATCCGATTAAAAATGTAGGAAACAAAAAATTCATCAAACGTAAAAATAACATTTTTACTCAGAATTATAGCTATTTGAACATGCCAATCTTATTCAAATAGCATATTTATTTGCTTTCTTCTATTTTATTAATAATTTTAATCTAAATATAAAAATCATGAAAAAAAATTATTTATCCTTTCTATTGTTAATTTTAGGTTTAACAAATAGTTACAGTCAATTAACCTTTACAGTTGCGCCAAGTATGGCAGATCTTACAAATTATTTTCAGGGAATCGGACTTACAATTTCAAACATGACCGTAACGGGAGCCCCTCAATCTTACGGATTCTTTTCAGGAACATCAAATATGGCTTTTGGGAGCGGAATTATTATGAGCACGGGAGTTGTTGATGGATCGATTAGTAATCCTGCAGGAGCATTTTTAAGCGGAAATAATGGAGCAATGGGTGATAACTTGATTAGCAACATTGCAGGAGGACAAACCTATGATGCCTGCATTATTGAATTTGATTGTGTGCCAATTAATGCAAATTTATTGTTCAATTTTTCTTTCGGATCAGAGGAATATAATGAATACGTTAATTCGGTGTTTAATGATGCGTTTGCAATTGCAGTAACTGGACCAAACCCTTTGGGTGGAAATTATAATAATACAAATTTTGCATTTGTTCCCGGAACAACTACCCCAATGGTATCGGTAAATTCGATTAATAATGGAAGTGCAGGCTCAGGGCCATGTAATAATTGCTCCTATTATATTGATAATACAAATGGTACTGATGTAGCCTTTGATGGTTTTACAGCAGGGTTACTCGGATTGGTGCCTGTAACACCAGGACAAACGTATCACTTTAAAATTGCTATTGCGGATGTGGGCGATGCATTTTTTGATTCAAGTGTTATGTTTTTAACTAACTCATTTAAATCTGTGCCTAGCACACCAACTAGCATTTTAGAAAGTAATGATGACAATACTTTATCTATTTATCCAAACCCAACTTCAGCTAATATTGTTCATATTAACGTAAAAGATGCTATTGTGAAAACTCTTGAAGTGTACTCGTATCAAGGAAAACAATTAGGAAATAGTGTTTTCGATAAAACAACAAACACCTTGCAGTTAAATACTACTGCAAAAGGCATTTACTTTTTGCACGTAACAACTAATAAAGGCAAAACAGTTAAAAAATTGGTAATAGAATAGGACTCTATTTTATAAATCGTGTTTTTAAGCCTACGAATTAAATTGTTCGTGGGCTTTTTTATGCAAAAAATTATACCCCCCTAATTTTAAGTGCATTTTTGTAAAAAAGTTACTTTTTTATTTGCACCCCCCCTTTTTTTGATATAATTTTGCCAAAAAGCTATAAATTTTCAATTTACACCCCTATAATACTAAAAAATTATGAGTACAAGACGCGTTTTAGCCATGCAAGATGTTGTAAAAAGAACTCCTGTTGAGTTTAGTAACAACAATCAACAAGTTTCACAATATTATGGATCTAATGTGTTTGGATTAGATGCCATGCGTGAATTCCTTTCCGAAGAAGCATTTAATAGCATTCAAAATTCAATGCATAAGGGAACTATTGTTGAGCGTAAAATGGCTGATCAAGTAGCAGCATGTATGAAAGCTTGGGCTCAAAGTAAAGGCGTAACTCACTTTACACATTGGTTTCAACCATTATCTGGAGCTACTGCCGAAAAACATGATGGTTTTTTTGAGCCAATTGAAGGTGGTCGTGCTATTGAGCGTTTTAGTGGAAATGCCCTAGTTCAGCAAGAACCAGATGCTTCTTCTTTTCCTAACGGAGGAATTCGTAATACATTTGAAGCTCGTGGCTACACCGCTTGGGACCCAACCTCACCTGCTTTTATTTGGGGTGAAACGCTTTGTATTCCAACTATTTTCATTTCATATACTGGCGAATCGTTAGATTTCAAAACTCCATTATTAAAATCACTACATGCCATAGATAAAGCGGCAACAGAGGTTTGTCAGTACTTTGATAAAAATGTTACCAAGGTTATTGCAACGTTGGGTTGGGAGCAAGAATATTTTTTAATTGATTCTGCCTTATATAATATACGTTATGATTTACAGCAAACGGGCCGTACGTTGTTTGGTCATGCTCCGGCAAAAGGCCAACAGCTTGAAGATCATTACTGGGGGTCCATTCCAGAAAGAGTTTCTGCGTACATGCGCGACTTTGAATACGAGGCCCATTTACTTGGTATTCCTGTTCGTACTCGCCATAACGAAGTTGCACCAGCACAATTTGAATGCGCGCCCGTATTTGAAGAAACAAACTTAGCAGTTGATCATAATTTATTATTGATGGATGTGATGGAAAAAGTAGCTATCCGTCATAACTTTCGCGTATTAATGCATGAAAAACCTTATGCAGGAGTTAACGGGAGCGGAAAACATAACAATTGGAGTTTGGCAACTAATACCGGAAAAAATTTATTATCACCAGGTAAAACACCAAAAACAAACTTACAATTTTTGACGTTTTTTGTAAATACAGTTAAAGCGGTTTACGAGCACGCCGATTTATTGCGCGCATCCATTGCATCTGCAAACAATGATCACCGTTTAGGCGCTAACGAAGCTCCGCCAGCAATTATGTCCGTGTTTTTAGGAGAGCAGTTATCAAAAGTATTAGATGAATTAGAAAAATCGGTACATAATGGAAAAATGAGTCCGGAAGAAAAAACAGCCTTAAAAATGAATATAGGTCGTATACCTGATATTTTATTAGATAATACAGATAGAAACAGAACTTCTCCTTTTGCTTTTACAGGAAATAAATTTGAATTTAGAGCTGTCGGTTCTTCAGCAAATTGCGGTGGACCAATGACTGTATTGAATTCTATTATGGCTGAGCAATTAGTTACTTTCAAAAAAGATGTAGATGCTTTAATAAATAATAAAGTAGAAAAAGACGAGGCTATTTTTCAAATATTGAAGAAATATATTATTGAAAGTAAAAAAATTCGTTTCGAAGGAAATGGTTATGGGGATGCATGGAAATTAGAAGCCAAAAAACGTGGGTTAAGTAATATTTCAACAACACCAGGGGCTTTAGAAGCAATGATTTCTAAAAAAACGTTAGCAATGTTCGAATCGCAAGGAATTTTAAATCATCGCGAACAAGAAGCGCGCTACGAAATTTCTTTAGAAACCTACACAAAAAAAATACAAATTGAATCACGTATCATTGCAGATATGGTAAGCAATCAAATTATTCCAGCTGCGCTCAACTATCAAAAAAACTTAGTTGATAATGTGCGCGGAATGAAAGAATTTCTATCTCCCGCAGAATTTAAGGTAGTTGCCAAAACTCAACTAGAATTAATTAAAGAAATCTCAGAAAGAGTAACAATTATAAAAACTGAGGCAGATTTAATGACTGAAGAACGAAAAAAAGCAAATAACTTAGAGAATCAAAAGAAGCAAGCACATGCGTATTGCGAAAAAGTTATACCATATTTTGAGTCGATGCGCTATAATGTAGATAAATTGGAAGGAATTATTGATGATGCTATTTGGCCACTTCCAAAATACAGAGAAATGCTTTATTTAAGATAAATCACAATAAATGCCATTTTAACAAGGTTTTTTTGGCGTTATTTATTTTGTAGATTTAAAAACAATCTATATATTAGCACCTTACTTTAGTTTATTTTCTTATGAAATAGCCATGTTTGCCCAAACATAAACGAAGAAAAAGTGGCTAAACCATATGACAATTAAAAAAACGATAAATATCTACATATGAAAAACTTAAAAAAGCTAGCCTTAGCTACTATTACTGTTATTGCATTTGCATTTTCAGTTAGCGCTCAGAAAAATTACCTAAAAGATGCTGATTTAGCGTATGATAATCACCAGTATTTTAATGCTATTGAGCTCTATAAACAAGCCTATGGTAAAGTAAAAAAAGCGGATGCGAAAGCTAAAATATTATTTAGAACAGCGCAATCTTATCAAGAAATAAATGAATTAAAAAATGCTGAAACATATTACAATAAAGCGATTAAAGCAAAGTACCCAGACCCTATCATGTACCTTTATTTAGGGGATGTATTAAAAGCTCAAACAAAATATGCTGAAGCAATTGTAGAGTATAATAACTACAAAAAAGAAATGCCTTCTGATGTTTTAGGTGAAAATGGCGTAAAGTCTTGTGAGTTAGCTCAGCAATGGAGAGATGCCAAAAACACTCCTGAGAAACGTATTTTAGTTCAGCCTATGACTTTAATTAATTCAAAAGAATCTGATTTTAGTCCCGCTTATGCTGATAAAAAATTTAATACCTTGATTTTTACCTCAACTCGTTCAGGAGGTACAGGAGGTATGGATGTTACCAATGGGCAAAATCACTCCGATTTATATGAGGCAAAATTGGATAAAAACGGAAAATGGAGCACACCGAAATCATTAACTAGTAATATTATTTCCAAAATGAATGAAGCTTCAGTTGCAGTTTCAAAAAAAGGAGATGTGATGTTCATGACTCGTTGCCCTGAAGGAAAAAATAAACAATTAAAATGTCAATTATATGTTTGTAAAAAACAAGGTCCGTCTTGGGCTGAACCACTATTATTGCCATTTTGTATAGATTCAGTTGCATTTGCGCATCCTGCAATTTCTACTAATGGAAAAGTATTATATTTTACTTCAAAGTTACCTGGTGGTTATGGCGGAAAAGATATTTGGATGAGTACCTATGATGATAAAGAAAAAGCGTTTGGTCAACCGGTAAACATTGGTCCTAGCATAAATACAGCAGGTGATGAAATGTATCCCTATATGGCTGATGATGATAAAACCTTGTATTTTTCTTCAAATTATCACATCGGAATGGGTGGCTTAGATATCTTCAAAGCAGAAAAAGATGCTAATGGGAAATTTACTAAAGCACCAGAAAATTTAAAATCACCTATGAACTCTGCAGCAGATGATTTTGGTATCATTTTCGAAGGCAAAAAAATGAAAGGTTACTTTACTTCTAATCGTGATGGCGGTAAAGGAAGTGACGATATTTACTCATTTGTTTTGCCTCCATTGTTATTTAATTTAACGGGTACAGTTGTGAGTGATGAAAATAGTGAACCTATAACTAATGCTTACATTCGCTTAAAAGGTTCAAATGGAGATATGTTTGAATTTAAAACTTTAGCTGATGGTAAGTATAATTTTAAGTTAAAAGAAAATACATCTTACGAGGTTACTGTTGCAGCTGACAAAAATACAGTTTCTAAAACATTTAAACTTGGATTTTTAGCTAATAAGGATTTAGGAAAATTAACTACTGTAGCTGAAAATGAATCAAAAGATTTTGTTAAAGATTTTGTATTAACGCCTGTGAAAGCTGAAATTCGTTTCCCAGCAGTATTATATGCCTTAGGAAAGGCTGATTTACTTGTAGATTCGAGTGGTACTGCGGCGGATAATGATACGCGCAAGCCATTAAACTCAAAAGATTCATTAAACTTTTTATATCAAACTTTAATTGATAATCCAACTATTGTTATTGAATTACAATCTCACACAGATACTCGTGATAGCGACGAAAGAAACCAAAAGTTATCAGAGGCTCGCGCTCAATCTTGCGTTGATTATTTAGTAAACGAGAAAAAAGTACCAATTGCTCGATTAATGTTTAAAGGTTGGGGAGAAAAGAAAGTATTAATTAAAGATGACGTTATTGCAAAAGCAAAAACAAAAGAAGAAAAAGAGGCCTTGCATCAAAAAAATCGTCGTACCGTGTTCCGCATTGTTAATTGGGATTATGTAGATCCAAATGCTCCAAAAAGCGAAAAACCAGTATACAAACCTCAGGTAAAAGGAGAAGAAAATTCTGAAGAACTTGAAGATACTGAATCAAACTAAACTGCAAAGATAAATTCATAAAAAACCCTTTTAGCATTCTAAAAGGGTTTTTTATGAAATCAATTTTTTTACAACTTATAATTCCTAAATAGTTTAATTTTGTATTTTATTTAAAACTAAAGATTGTGCGTGATATTATTTGGACAGTAATTATTATTTGGATTGTATGGAAAATATATGATACTATGCTAAACATCTCTAAAGGCAAAGTTAAAAATGGCAATCGTAATGAAAAACAAAATACTGATCAAAAAACCGGCAAAGTAATAATACAACATAATAGTAATAAAAAATCTCAATTCAGTTCAAACCATGTTGAATATGTAGATTATGAAGAGGTAAAATAATGAAAAGCAACTTTTTATATTTAGCATTCTTAATATTAATCAGTCATTCGATTTTTTCGCAAGACAATAGGCCATTGGCTCCTGCAGCAGCAAACACTTTAGCCCCAAAAGAGTTTGATAATTTTACGGATAGGTTATATTTTGGAGGCAATGTTGGCGCATGGTTTGGATCAACAACTTATATAAATGCATCGCCATTAGTTGGTTGCAAAATAAATAAAGAATTGTCGATAGGTGGCGGAATAATTTACAATTATTTTAGTCAAACAAATAGTTACGGAAAAAAATTTACCTCCACAGTTTATGGGGGAAATTTATTTGCTCGTTATTTAATTTTTGAAAATGCATTTGCTCAAGTTGGTTGGGATCGACTAAGCGTGCCTGACTTTTTTTCTTCAGTTAAAAATAGTAGGGTTTGGGTTGATAATATTTTATTGGGCGGTGGTTACAGACAAGCTTTTTCTGAACGTGGTAGTTTTGTAGCAGCAATTTTTTATAACATTAATCAATCGCCATTGTCGCCTTATCCAAATCCGATAATTCAAGTAGGTTTTAATGTTGGTCTATAATCTTTACTACCGTGCAATAGTATCAAAAATTATTGTCACATTTGTGAATGTTAAATTGCCCAGGTGTTGGAATGGTATACAAGTGCGCTTGAGGTGCGTATGCTGCAAGGCGTGGGAGTTCGAGTCTCCTCCTGGGTACAAAAAAGGGTGACGCTATTTGTAAGAGATAGAAACCCCTTTTTTTAACTTCCTAATTTGCTGTTCAATTAATTCTAGACTCTATATTGATAAATTGTAAGATTTAACGTATAAATAATGACTCTTTATAGATTAACTTCAAATTAATAAATAGTGATTTCAATTCTTAGTTGCTTAATAATTGTAGTAAATGCAAATAAATTATTATTTTTACTAATTAAATTTACTTAAAAAATAAATGAAAAAACTTTATTCGATAATTTTAATATTATCAGTTTCATTTGCATCAGCTCAAATATCAAAATATTTGAGAAAGGGCAGTAAAGCTTTAAGCAGAAACAAAATAGAGCTGGCAAAAAATAATTATCTAAAAGCATACACTATTGATAACACTAGCTACGAGGCAAATGCTGCTGTTGGATATGTATTATCTGAATATTATTTAAAATATGAAGAAGCGCTACCTTATTTAGAAACTGCTTATAATAAATCGCCAAAAGATACTTTTCCTGATTTGCTGTATGCGTTAGCTAAATGCTATCAACATTTTGGTGAAAATCAAAAAGCGTATAATTTATTTAATAAATTATATGTGCAAGCAACTAAAGATAAAAAGGAAGATAGATCTTATGTAATTGACTTAAAAAAACGGAATGAAGACTGTTTGTTTTATGATAAAAACAAGGAAGTGATTATTGATAAAAATGTTTACATCGGAAATGTAGGTCCAAAAGTAAATACAGATGTCGGAGAATACGTTCCGGTATTAAATGATAAGAACGAGTTATATTTTACATCCAGACGTAAAGATGTAAAAAGAGAAAAGCGAAGTAAAATTGACGATAAGTATTTTGAAAATATATATGTTAGCAAATTAGTTAACGGTAAACCTCAAGCTGCTCAAACCTATTCAATTTCAAAAAAAGTATTAAAAACAAACATTAGAAAAAGACACCTGTCCATTATTTCATTAACAAGCGATGAGAAAACCATGTTTGTATTTCAAAAAAATAAAATTCTTGAAATTAGAACAGGTAGCGACAGTAATAAAACAGTTGTGCCTTCATCAAAAAATATAAATATTGATTACTACCAAAATCACGCTTCGCTAAGCAAAGATGGTAAAACCCTTTTATTTACAAGTGAAGATAGCAGAGGAAATGGAGGAATAGATATTTATAAGTCTGTTAAGGATGCAGATGGAAAGTGGGCTGTGCCTGAAAATTTAGGAAAAACTATTAATACTGAATTTGATGAGGATTCTCCTTTTTTATCGGACGATGGACAAACCCTTTATTTCTCATCAAAAGGACATGAAGGTTTTGGAAACTACGATATTTACAAAAGTACATACGCAAATGGTAGTTGGTCAACGCCAGTAAATGTTGGTCTGCCAATTAATTCAGCCGGACATGATGTTTTTATGACTGAATCGAGCGCGGGCGATTATGGTTATTTTTCATCTTACAGAGAAGGTGGATATGGTGATATGGACATCTATAAAATAACGTACTTAGATAAATTTAAAAAAGAATGTGCTGAACCAAAAAACTCTTTATTAACGCTTGATGCTAAATTAGTAGATAAGGAAACGGACCTAGTTAGCTTTGAAACTACTATGCCAGCTAATATTAAAGCGATAGCTTATCAATGGACATTTAATCAAACTAAATTGCCAACAGATGCCACAAAAATTTCTCAAATTTCTTCTAATACCGAAACGGGAGATTCTGTTTATGTAAAAGTAATTGCGGGATGCGATACGTGCATTGAACCTATTGTACTTTGTAATTATATTAAGTATAAAAAACCAAAAGAAGACATTGTAGTAACTAAGCCAGAGGAACCAGGTAAAAACCCTTACGATGATAAATTAATTTTGCCATACTTAAATAAATCAAGCATGGATGCTATTGGATTTAATGTAACGCCAATTCAGTTTAACCTTAATAAAGCAGATATTAGAAAAGATGCGATTTCTATTTTAGACAAGAACATTGAAGTATTATCAAAAAACCCAGATTTATCCGTTTTAATTTATGGTTTTGCGGATAGCAGAGGTTCTGAGGTTTACAATTTACCGCTTTCTAAAAAACGTGCACAGCATGTACGAGATTACTTAATTGCGAAGGGAGTAAATAAAAATCAAATTGAGCAAGTTGTTCCCAAGGGAGAAAAATTTATTTTGAATGCATGCACAGAAGGTGTTGATTGCCAAGACTCAGAACATGAAACAAACAGACGCGTTGAGTTTATTATTTTTAAAAAGAAATAATATTACAGCGTTCTCTTATTTGTAACCCGTGATTTTCATTTCATTTTTTAGTTACACTTAAAGAAATGGGCTTTCGTAAAGGTACTTTATATGCAAATACTCAGAATATCGATTGTTTTATTTCAGCATTTTAATTGCATTACTTTCAAGTAGTGATTTCATTTGAGTTATAGCAACCTTATTAAGTTGTATAAGTCGTTCGTTTTGAGTGAGTCCTTGTTGAATAAGCAACGCATTAATACTCTCCAAATTACTTAATACAACCAACTGTTCTAATGTTGCATAATCTCTTATATTTCCTTGGTTGGTAGGATTACTTTCACGCCAATCTTTTGCAGTAATTCCAAAAAGAGCAACGTTTAATAAATCAGCTTCGCTAGCGTAAACAAAACTTCCTTGTTGTTTGATTATTTCTTTTGGTATCAAGTTTTCTTTTATCGCGTCGGTATGTATATGATAATTTATTTTTGATAATGTGCGTTGCAAATTCCATTCTAGCTGAAGACGATTGTTTTCATCATCTTTTAGTCTTTGAAATTCTTTGATTATATATAGTTTGAACTCAATGGAAACCCAAGAAGCAAATTCTAAGGCAATGTCCGTATGGGCGAATGTTCCCCCATATCTACCAGATTTAGAAACAATGCCGATGGCGTTAGTAGTTTCTATCCATTTTTTTGGTGTCATAACAAAACTGTTAAGTCCTGCTTGTTTTTTAAACCCCTCGAATTCGAGGGGTTTAAAATTTGAGTTGTAAATAGTTTCCCAAAAGCCCAAAAGTTCTAAGGTATTTCGGTTTCTCATCCAGTTTTGAATGATAGTATCGGTATGCTGCGCATCCTTGTGCCTTGCAATATCAGTAAGCGAAATGAAATCTGTATTATTATCTTGATACAAAACAATTTCAATTCCTTGAACATTTAATTTTTTATTTTTTGCCATTTTTATTCATCTTAAACAACTAAGTTACAAAAAAGTTAAACTGAAGACCAATTCACTATAGCAGATTTTCTCGCCGTAATTTTCAATAATTAATTTATTAGGTAAAATAAAAGTAATGGGCTATTGAGATAGGATGCAAACTAGTATCCATTTTTTAGGAATACCTTCAAAGTAATAAATTGCATCACCATATTGATCCTTCATTTTTAATGTTTGCCCATCGATAAAATAAAGTGCTTTTCCCTATTTATCTTTTTCCCGAATTGTATAACCATCAAAATAGAAAAGCGCCTCGCCATATTTGTCCTTCTGCTTAACAACCTGGCCATCTATATAAAAAAAGCTATTACCATATTTGTCTTTTTGCTTAATAGTAAATTCATCATAATAATATAGTGCCTTGCCATACTTATCATTTTGTTTTAAATAAAAGCCATCTTCAAAATAGTGCGATGCGCCATATTTATCTTTTTGCTTAATTGCTTGTGCAAAACAAACTGATGTAACCATCATAAATACTAGTACTATTATTTTCCTTTTGTTCATTGGTTAATGTTTTTTATGCATCTTAAAAATAGTAAAAAAATGGCTATATTAGAAGATGACGCACAAGTATTAATTCAACACTATTTTAAAAACAGATAACATGAAAAGGAAACAATCAACCGAGCCAGATTTGTATGTGATTAATAAGAAACCTACTAAGAAAGAGATACAAGAGCTTAGGGACTTTATTACTGAGTATAAAAAGAAACAAGCTTTAAAATCATCTAAAACTCGCAAAGTAGCTTAGTAATTAAACTCATTACTGCTTTAAAACTTTTATATAATCCAAATGGTATAATTGCTATTTGTATTTTTTATTTACTATGTTTTAAATAATAATTAAAACACTTAGTGCAATATTCACAAGCTTATAGAAGGACTTGGCCAAGTTACCAAAGCAAAACACTGTCAGTTCGAGTAAAAATTCTGCCTCTTTGAATTTTTGTATCGAGAACCAATAAATAAAGGTTTTATATTAGCCAATTAACAAACTAACGCGAATACCTAAGCCATCTTCGAAAATTCTGTATAGTGTTGACAATTGAATATCACACTTTCCGTTTTCTAATCTCGATATATAGCTTTTCTTTGTACCAACTTTATTTGCTAATTCCTCTTGCGTCATTTGCGCTTGTTTTCGTGCGTCTTTCAGAGTTTCGCTTATAACAAAATATTGAGCCGCTTCTTCAAATGCATCACGTTTTTTTTCACCAATTGCGCCATATTGAATATTCAACAATTCGTCGAAATTTTTAGCGTTTCTTATTGCCTGATTCTTTTTCATTTTCTTTTATTTTTAATTTAAAATAGTCATTTTTTAACTTTCCTGCCATTTCAATTTCCTGTTGTGGCGTTTTTTGTGTTTTCTTTTGAAATCCATTAAATAAAACAACAAGATTTCCTTTATCAAAACAGCAAAATACTCTATAGATATTACTACCAACCTCGATTCTTATTTCAAACAACCCGTCTGTTCCTTCAATATGCTTAAGAAATTTTTCAGGAATTTTATCTACCGTTTTAATAACACGGAAAACATATCCAATTTTTTCTCTAACTTTTTCGGTTTGCTGTAAGTAAAAGTCTTGAAAATGATGTTTATGAAATATTATTAGTCTTTCATTATCCATGGCGTAAAGATAACTTTTAAGATAACATTCTCCAAATTTATTTGCTAGGTAGTTTATATATGTATATAAGTGCACTGCTACCTCGCTAAGTTTGACGTGAGCTTGACGAGGGGTAGTGACTAACAAATAATACCAGTACGATTAAAATGTAACAAGGGATTAGCTGCACATAAAATGGCTAAGCAAAAACACACTATTTATAACCAAAGCATGAAGGTTTTTGCTATTTTTTTTGTATATTTGGTAGTAACATAATGGCACGTAAAAAGCACTTAAATATTGAAATTGACAAACTAACTAATTCTATTGAGAACGTTATTACAGGTGAATCATTTGAAACCGAGTTCCGCAGAGTTACTAGTAAAGAAATTAAAAAGAAGGAGTGGCTTTTTGACTGGCATAAGGAACTAAAAGAAAAGAATTGTCAGGTATTTAAAATGACTACGGTTGAAAATAAAAACATTATACAAGGGCTTATTTCTTTGATAATTGAGGATAAATATATTACTGCTAACTTAGTTGAAAATGCAAAATTTAATAGAGGTAAAGCAAAAATATACAAAGGAGTTGGGGGGAATTTGTTTGCGTTTGCTTGCCAACGTTCGATGGATATGGGATTTAATGGTTTTGTTGGATTTGTGGCGAAAACGGCTCTTATTAAGCATTATCAAGAAACACTTGGTGCTGAGTTAGCAGCCGGTCAAAGAATGTTTATAACAGATGCTTCGGCAGAAAAATTAATACATCAATATTTTAAAACAAGAAGGATATGAAATTAAAACCAGAGCCAATAGAAATTGACCTTTATGTTTCTCCTAAAAAGATGACAGAAAAGGAAAGAAAAGAACTCGGAGAATTTATCGAAGAGTATAGACGTAAGAATGCTAAAAAAAGCAAGCATAAAAAAGCAGCTTAGTTATTAAACTCATTACTGCGTTAAAACTTTAAAAAAATCCAAATGGTATAATTACTATTTGGATTTTGAGCGTTGGATAAAAATAAGCGCCCATTGAACGAAGCCCGAACGACCATGCAGGCAAGCTGAAAAGTTGGTAGCCGGTGTACTGAAAGTGACTGAAATGAATGAAGCTGAATTGTGCGGAATGAAACGAAGTAGCGCAGCGAATGATGTGTAATGTAGCATCAAGCAAGCGAAATGAATGAAGTTACTTGAAGGACAATGGAGGCTGCCGTGACGAAAACACGTGCAAATTGCAAAATGTATGACAAACCCAAAGCCCGATAGGGCAAATTATTTTGCTTGCACCTGCTGAGAAACACATATTTACCTGATACAAGAAAAAATTATGCTACGTGTATAGAATCTTTTTTAGTATTCATTACACTTGCATTTTTAAGATGCAAGTTGTACTCTGAAACTAATTTATAAGGGCGATTAAATGCTTCTTGATTAAGTTTAAAATGATTTGAAAGAACACGAATCGTTTCTTTGGATAAACCTTTTTTATAATTCAATATATCAGAAATTAAACCTGCACTTACTCCTAATAAATTGGCTAAATTTATCGACTTTAATTTATGTTCTTTCATCAATGATTTTAATAATTCTATGGGATCAATTTCTGAAAACGTATTATTTTCTGAATCATATTTTTCTATTAAAAAAGTAAGTAATTCTACTTCTTCTTTAATGGTTTTTGTTTTTTTATTACTATCAATCAATTCTTCTAACATATCACAATATTTATAATACTGCGTATCTGTTTTTATGATTTTATATTTTAACGTTTCCATATTCTTAATAAATATTAATGTTGTATTGATTGTTATTGTTACATAATTTTGTGTACTGTGCGTGTGTGCCAATCCACTTTATGTATAACCGAACTTCACTCTCCCAAAATTGATATTTGCAAATCATTCTATAATTGTTACCGCCAATATCAAACACTACTCTATTACTTCCATTGCCTAATAAATCTGCCGAACCAAATGTTGCCATTATATCGCCTGGTTTATTCCATTCGGCATACTTTAAATTTAAAAGCCAAATACTAAAAGAACTTTTACTTCTTGCGTTCGCTAATACAAATTCTTCTATTGTTTTTTTCTTTATTAAATGAATTTTCATATTGCTTGTGTAAATTTACAAATAAATATTCACGAAAAGTGAATATTTTTAAAAATATTCACTTTTATCTACAATATCCTTGTTAGTTTTAGATTAGATTATTAAAGAAGAAAAAAATAAGGAAGCCTGAACAATTGTTTGAAATGCTATTTGCACAGCCTTTTACAAGAGTAAAGCACTTACAAGATGCGAAGATGTATGCAAAGGGAACGGCAAGAGATTATTTAAACCAGTTAACTGAAAAAACGCTTAAAAAAAAAGCTGCATTATTACTAACGCAGCTTTCTTAAAACAAACAAATTATTCGATATTATTGTTGTTTAACTATTCGTTTAATAGTTTGTTCATTATCTGTAATCACTCGCACTGTGTAAATACCATTGGCTAAATAATTAATATTAATAAAACTATACTCATTACTAACTTTTTGTTGCGCAATTAATTTACCAGTAGCGTCATATAACTCAATTATCGCATTAGTAATGAAACTTGTGTTAATCCTAACATTAACGTTATTAGTGGCAGGGTTTGGATAAACAGATACAAATTTGCTTAAATCTACTGGGCTTACATTAGTTGGAGCCTGAACATTTTTAACATTTGAACGAGATATAGATGTAGATGTACTTGTTAGCTTAGCTGGAACACAGGTTCTGTTCCAAACCACATCCACTCTGTAGGCTGCATTTGGATAAGAAGAAAAATTAATATCTGTAAACGAACTATTACCTCCAGGTATGGTTGAGCTTATTGGTAAAAAATTACCACTGCTATTATCATCTCTCAATACCATATAATATAATACAGGATTTAATTCATTTTCGATAGAATATACAGTCCACTGTAAATTACCTGCCCCTAAATATTGTAAATGAATGGTGTTATGGTAATTGCTTAATAATGTTTCGTTACCACAAGTATCAATAGCAGATATTTTATATTTATAAGATGTTACATTTGGATTAGCAGCAAAGTCATTATAAATACTTAAAGAATCATATGCCACTGAATTTAAATACGAAAACACATTAGTCATTGTTTCTCTATAAATTTTAAAGCTATCAATGGCAGTTGTAGCAGGTTTGTCCCAAATTACTTGATTGTAAAGCGATGTTGTATCAACCGTTACTAAACAAATTGGAGAAGCTGGTGCTGCAGAAAAATTAAGCGAATATGGTTGTGATGTTGTACCACAACCAAATGAATTATTTCCTGTAACACTATATATCCCCGAACCGGAAACTGAAATAGATTGGCTTGTTGAGCCAGTTGACCATAAATAACTTGAATAGCCCAAGGACGCATTTAATACAACGGAACCTCCTAAACACTGGGTAACATTACCAGTTGATGTTATAACTGGCGCTTGTGGCGGCGCATTAAACGTTAAGGTTACTTGATTAGAAAAATCAGTACAAACTGTATTAGTAATTGCTACTTGATAATTACCACTTTGCGAAGCGGTATAAGTATTAGAGGTTGCTCCACTTATAGCAGTACCATTAAGATACCATTGGTAGGTAATACTACCACTATTAATACAGGTTAATAAAATATTATTACCTGCACAGTTAGCAGGACTTACTGTAGGAGTAATACTTGCTGTTAAATTACAAGATAAACCACCTGTGCAAAAGATATAATCTGTTTTTATCATTGTGTCTTTGCACAAGGTACTAATGGCTGTAGCAATTAATTTTACAGTATATAAGCCATTGTATTGATATTGATGGAACACAGAAGCGTTATTTGAGCTAAGAATTGTTCCATCGCCAAAATCCCAAACAAAATTATAATTAGATAAATTTGGTGTTGTATTAGTAAACTGCGCCACAAATGGCGGTGCTGTAAATAAGGTTTGGTTTGCACTAAAATTAACATTAAACTGATCTAAGCCTAACGACGGAACTATTACTTGATTAGCATACTGACAGCCTGTAATAGTATCAGTAATAATATAGCCATAAGTACCAGCTTTTAAGTTAAATGCCGAAGGACCTGTTTGATTATTAGCATTTACATCCCATTGTATGATTGTATTAGCCTCATAATATGTAGTTATTGTACTTGTAGTAATAGTGCCTAAGTTAGCAAGAGTTAAAGGATAACTAAGCCATTCAGTTGGCGTTAATATGGCATTTGGCCCATTAATGGTTAGTCTTCTGCGATTAGTTTGTGTTGTTGTAATATATGCATTATCTACTAATTGAGTGCCAAAAAAACTAGTTGTGGCATTTAGCGAAAGTGAAGTACCATCAATCACAGAGCTTGTAGCATTAGCTATTAAAAGTATGCTAGCATTAGCAAGCGGATGAGCAACCACAAATGTGCCATAAGGTTGAACCAATGAACCAGCAGGAAACGTGTAAGTTGCATTACTTTGATTAATGAGCGATCCAACCCAATTATAAGAGCTATATGAGAATGAATTTAAATCAATTACATTATTAGTTGGATTAAATATTTCGACTGCTTTATCGTTGCCTGCACCATTATAAAATTCCGATATAAAAGGTAGATTTCCATTTATTGTTATAATACTACCATTATATAATTCAATAAATCCATTTTGCGATATACTGCACGATGCCCCTTGAATTGAATCATAAAAAGGAGGAGTGATAGTATTTATTGGACTAATAGTAACTATTACTTGTGCGCTACAATTTAAGGAATCCTTGACGGTAGCAGTGTAAGTACCGTTTGCTAACCCAGATACTGTTTGTGTTGTTTGGGGCGGACTTGTACTCCAAATATATGTATATGGAGGTGTGCCACCCATAGGTGTGCTTACCTGTGCGCTTCCTGAAGCATTGCCAACACATGAACCATTTGTGATAATATTAGCAGTAACATTATATATAGGATCAGGTTCCGTAATATTGACACTTGCAGTCGCCGTATTAGCTGCTGCATCATTTACAACACAACTATAAGTGCCTGCAGGTAAACCAGTAATAGTTTGTGTAGTTTGGGCAGGGCTTGTATTCCAAGTATATGTGTATGGTGGCGTGCCACTAGTTATACTAACAGAAGCAACACCATTATTGAATCCGTTACAAGTAATGTTTTGCTGCGAAGTATTAACTAAAAGCTGTGCTGTGTTGTTTATTAAATTAATTTGATCGACGTAAATATTGTTACCATAATCACTGGTAGCTTTAAACTTAATTAAAACTGTAGATATACCTGAATAAGCAGCCAAATTGATAGTGTCAGCTCTCCATTCTATAGTAGTAGGAATAAAATCAGAGGTTGTTGGTGCGGCAGTCATTAAATTAGACCCTGCTTTATTATAAACAGAGGTCCAGTTTAATCCACAATCCGTAGATATCATAACTTCTAATTTGTCATTTTCATTGATATATTGAGCATAAGCAACATCGAACATTAATAATGGGTTTGAAATATTAACAAAACTTGTTGATGGTAAAATTAAATCGTGAGTTTCACCTTGATTAATATTAACACTATACGCCGGAAATAATGCTGAACTATTTGTAACTTGACTGCCAGCAGCAACAGACCTTTGCCATGTCGTAGGATTATTATTTTGAGCCATAGTGATCCAATTGGATGGTGGAAAAGCGGTAGCAGAAAAACTTTCAACAATCGGTAAAATAAATGGAATTTGTGATTGAATGGTAACACTAGTAGTTCCAGAGTTAGCGGCTGCATCTGTTACAACACAACTATATGTACCTGCACCTAAATTTGTAGCAGTAGCTCCATATTGAGCCGGTACTGTTGTCCATGTATATGTATAAGGTGCCGTTCCTCCAACTGGGATGGCAGTTGCAGAACCATTAATCAAACCAGCACAAGCAACATTTACTTGGCTTGTATTAATCCCCAAAACAGCAGGATTGCAACCAACAAAATATGAAGTATTAAAATCAGAAGCGGCAAATGTATTATCGTTCATGTAATAATAACTCACGGGGGTATCACCATTTAAACTACCATCATCGCTAGCGGTATAAATAGTAGGCACTTGCCAAGTACCAGCAGCAGGAGTAGAAACTATAGGAGAAGTTAAAAACCAATACGAACTATTTTCAGCACCAGCTTTGCCTGTAGACATATCTTTAGTTATTGTCATCATATTTGTTACTAAATCATAAGCCTTCATATGAATATTAGGCTGAGTATTTATGTTATTAGTGGCAAAAGGATCACTATCTGCCCAGCTATAAAACAATTTCATCCCGTTTGTGGTTCTTGAAATTTGTAAACGAGCATCATATGCATAATAAGCGCCTGTACTTGATGTCCAGTTAGACTCGCCCGCTAAA
>JBIKOX010000014.1:0-27355 GCA_044357775.1 Bacteroidia bacterium
AAAGATTATATTAAAGAAGGCGGTTTTGTTAAAGCCGATGACTTAGTAATTAACCTTGCTAGTATGCCAATGAAAGAAAAAGGGCGCACTAATATGTTAAAGTTAAGTTATATTTTGTAAGCGTTAAAAGTTACGAAACTAGCTTATTACCTGCTTAATAAAGTAACGTGTCCAACTTTCTTGTATAGCCTTTTATTCTCATCCTTAAACGAGATTTTATAAACATAAACATCTTGTTTTAATTGAGGTCCTGTGTTGTTTTTTGAACCATTCCAAAATGCATTTACATCATTCGTACTATAAATAAGTTCTCCCCATCTATCATAAATTGCTAAACTAAATGTTGCAAAATCTACGCCTGCTGGTGGTAAAAATATTTGAAACAAATCGTTTAAACCATCTTTGTTGCCAGGAGTAAATGCATTTGGTACATATAATACTACGTCCGGATTTACAATTACAATTAAGGCGGTGTCATCTACACAACCCTCATTACTGGTAGCAACCAGTGTCACAACAAAATTTCCCGAATTTAAAAACAAATATGATTCATCAATATTATTGCTTGAATAAAGTCCTCCAATGTTCCATGCATAAGTATTATTTCCTAAAACAGTTGATTGATTTATAAATTCTACTTGACCATCTACTACGGTTGTTTCTGTAACCGAAGGATCAAACGATGCAACCGGAATAGCATAAACAGAAATTCCAGTAGTTGCTATTGTAGTATCAATACATCCAATATTATCAGTGTAGGTAATAGTTGCTGTATAAGTTCCTGGAACTGTATACACATGTGAAACAGATAACCCATTTTCTGGAAGGCTTCCATCGCCAAAGTCCCAAGTAGCATTACCTGTATTAACCGTAGTGGTCATATAATTAACTAAAACGGGATTACATCCAGCAATAACATCTGATATCGCATTGGCATTGGGTTTATCATTTACTAAAATAGAAATGGTTTCTGTACTACCACAATTAAGCAATGGTGAAGGGTTGGTTACATAAGTAATAGTATGAATACCTGCACCAGCAGCTGACGGAGTAAAGGTTGATGAATTTACACCTGCCCCTGACCAAGTGCCTCCAGCAAACTGTGCAATTGATTGTAAATTAGTTGCCGCATCATAAATACAATATGGGCCCAACGCTCCAGTAATTGTTGCTGGAACAAAATGTATCACATTAATTAAGGTTGAATCCACACTTACGCATGGAGCATTAGTTACAGTATAATACACTTTGTTATTTCCAATTGAACTTGTTGTTGAAAAAAACTGCCCTGCCGGCCACATGGTTGTTCCAACCGCAGCTGGCGACCAAACACCGCCAGTTGGATTAGCAGTAAGTTGTTGAGAAGAATAATTATCGCAAAACGGCCCTGCTGGTGTAATTGTTGGTTGCACAACAGAATTTACAGTAATATTTATTGTACTAGACGATGGACATAATGTTGCTGTAGGCAATGAGTTAGTGCTATAAGTTAAAGTATTAACCCCCACTACTGCATTTGCCGGATTAAATACAGTTCCTAAAATACCATTACCCGACCAAACGCCAACTCCCACAGTTGATGTGCTTAATGTAGTAGCTAAATTTACAGTATTACTAGTAACGCATAATGGAGCTATAGAACCTATAATAGTAGAAGGGACAAATTTTTCTATTGAAATCGTTATACTATTTGTTGCAGAACATGTTGAAGATCCAATAGTATAAACAACTGTGTTATTACCTACCAAAGCCAAAGATGGACTTAAAACTCCAATGTTTGAAACTCCTGAACCTACCCATACACCTCCAGCCGGTAACGCCAATAACGTTACATTGGAAGCATTTGTACACAGCGGATTCACAGCTGTAATTGTTGGCTGTGCAATTGAATTCAATTGAACTGCAATAGTGCCAGTTGCTGGACATAACGTAATTGTAGGCACCGAATTTGTGTTGTAAGTTAATATTTGAGTTCCTGGACCGGCTACATTAGGGTCAAAGGCATTACCTGTAACTCCAGCACCAGACCAAACACCCACTCCTAAAGTAGAAGTTGTTAGCGCTGTAGATAAATTAATAGTATTGGTTGGCAGACAAATTGGATTTATAGTTCCAGTAATTGTTGCAGGAACAAATCGTTCGATTGAAATAGCTGCTGTTGCTGATTGAGCGCAGCCTGCTCCTCCATATAAATAGGTTACTACATTAGTTCCCACAGTTGCTAAAGATGGCGTAAATACGCCTAACGTAGATGTGGACGCTGTTAAGCTCCACGTTCCTCCCGCTGGAAACCCAGATAATAATACTGTTGAAGCATTTGTACATAATGTTGAAACAGGTGTGATAGAAGGTGTTATCGCACTAGTAACATTAACTGTCGAAGTCTGTGCTTGCATACAATTAGTTTGCCCAATTGGATTAACTTCAACAGTGTATATGGTTGTTATGGTTGGATTTGCAATAGTTGTATAAGTATTTGTTGGATTTAACCCACTTGTTGGCGACCAAGAGTAGGTAAATGCAGCTGGATTTGAACCACCACAATTTCCAAATTTTATGTTTGGTCTGTTTGGAGAGGTTGTTCCTAAATTAGCAGTTGCACACACATTTGTTCCATCAATACGATAATATAATACAGAATTAAAAGGAGTAATTGTATAAGGAGAAGATGAATTGTTTGTATATCCGCTAGATACACCGTTACAAACATCAATTAAAAGATTTGAAACACCATCCCACTCATAAGGTGTTGGAAAATTATAGGTGTTCCAACCAGCCGTAATATTTATAGATGGAGCAAAAAACACTTGTGTTAATCCTATTTGATCAAAAGCTGCAGAACTTGTTGTTCCAACATTGGCAACACTAGTACATTTCATTTTAATGGTAAAATTAGGATAATTAGTCGTACCGCTAATTGTAGTTATATTCCAAGAAATGCTTGAAATTTTACCAGCAACAATTCCATTAGCTAATAATTCAGAAGCAGTATATATTATTTGGTGTCGAGAACTCTCATAGAAATTACTATAAATTGCCGGATAAGACGTGGTTGAATTAACATTTGTACCATTACCAATTGTAATTTGATTTGGTGATGTGCAACTACCGCTAGATGATAATCCACAAACGCTAGGAGCAGTGTTGCCAAAGTTTACTACTAAAGAGGCGCTACCTGCAGCACAAATACTTGTATTTTGGGGGGTAAGTGTATAAGAATATACAAAAGGACTTACTGTAAAAGTTGTATTATAAATACACTGTCCGTCAAATACAGTTGCACTATATGTACCAATTGATAATCCTGTCACACTATAATTTAACACAGATGTGTTGAGTGCTGCCGAAGAATATCCAAAAGGACCAGTGACGGAATAACTATATGCCGGTGGCGCAGTGGTTTGTAAATTAATAACTGCGTACGAATTATTATTTCCAGCACAAATGCTCTTAATATCGCTAGCATAAATATTTCCTCCCGGAGACTGCACCAAGGTGTATTTTATTGAATCTCTGCATCCACTTGGCAAGGTTACACCTAAAAAATAACTAGTACCATTTACAGGTGCATTTATTGTTAAAGATGAACTTGTTGCCCCTACTATTAAAGCTGGCGGATTAGCTCCGGTGTGCCAAATATAATTTGACCCTCCGTTATTTGTTATAAAGGCAACTGACCCGCAATACGGGGCTGGTAATGAATAATAATTAGGTGCCGACGCGCTAACTTCAACTGTTGTGGTTGCTGAGCCGCATAAAGGAGAGGATGCGGTAACGCTATAAATGCCTATAGATAACCCACTAGCATTTTGTGAAGTCCCAACTATTGCTCCAGAACTGCTTTGCCATTGATAATTATAACCACTACTACTTCCGGTAGCAGCAACAACTGCTGTTCCACTATTACCATTTGGACAAGAAGGTGTAGAGCTTACGCCCGTAATATTAACTGTGGTTATTGATACTGTGGCTTGAAAAATACTTAAACAGCCATTTGGAGCCGTCACGTTACATGTAAAAACTTGTCCCGCAGTTACTGGCGTTATAGTAGCAGTTGCCGTATTTCCACCATTAGCATTAGATACAGGTCCGCTTGGGCCAGTCCACTGATAAGATGAATATCCAAAGGGGGCGGTTAATATTGTTGTGTTAGAGCCTGCACAAAAACTAGCCACTGCTCCTCCTTGACTACATGCCGCATCAACATAAGCATATCCGTAATGACCACTTTGTGAGCAACCACCAACGTAAAACTCAACATTTACAGATGTAATTGTTGGGTAATTTGAAAAGTCAAATGCATAAGATGTCCATTTTCTATACATTACACCAAATCCACCCGTATTATTAAAGTTATTAGTCCATGTTGGATCAAACAAAGGCGAAGCAGGATTCGTTAAATCTTGATCGCAAGTAACCGTATATGTAGAACAGCCTGGGACCAAATTTCCATTTTGATCAGTTACTTTTACAGCAAAATAGGGCTGTTCATACGGTAAATGATTTCCATTATCTAAAACCAAAGCATAAGAAATACTAAAGTTTTTGTTATTTGGATTTAAAGCCATATTGTAAGTTAACTTACTAGCTCGATAATTTGGAATAGCTCCGTTTAATCGCACAGAAGCTGGACCACCATTTGGATTAACTACTGGGATTTCTGAAACCGTTTGAGCGCCAACCACTTTACAAGCAATGGAATCATAACCTACACAATTAGGATATACACTATTAGTGGCTGGTGTAGTCATAATAGTGTGGTAGTTGAGTGTATTTACTAAACTAACATTATTACCTGCAGGATTAACAATTGTTGGTGATGTTTGCGTATACGTAGGAAATGGAGCAGTTGTAGGTCCAGTAGATACAGTTCCGTATTCTCCGGTCCAATTTGCAAATGTTGCTTGCTCAAAGCCAGCGTTTGGACAGTAAATGTTTTGCGGAGAATTTGGGTTTATTGGTTTATTAGCATTAAGGTTATTATAGCCTAAATATATTGTTCCAGCATCATAAACACCAAGGTTTTGAGTGCTTTTTTTCTTGCTGCCTTTATGAGATAAGTAATCGTTATGTAAATACTTTACATATCCTTCTACGTCAGAATTTTTAATGTCATTATCCTTGGCTTGTTGATATGCCTTTTTTATATCAAACCCGTCAGGTAATTGAGCAAAAGAAATTTGATGAAAAAATATTGAAAAGAACAAAAATGTTACTTTTAAAAAAAGTGCGTTTTTCATGTTTATAGTTTTCGATGAAGTTACCATAAAATATCAACAAAAACACCTCTATTTACTCAGTATAACTATAGTTTTAATAAATTGTTATGCGAAAACGGCTAAAAAATGACAGGAGGTGGCTCCATTTTATAACTGCAAGACTTGCAAGTTCTTAAGTCGTTGGATGAATAAAACTTTGCAAATACGCCTTGAAATTGAGTTGCAATATCATCGAGTGCAAATTTCTCTTCGTATAATTTAGTGTTACATTTTTCACAAAACCACATCAAGCCATCCATCTCGCCATCTCGTCGCCGGCGTTCCATAACTAAACCAATAGTATCTTTAAATCGTATAGGATTATGCGGAACTCGTGGTGGCAATAAAAAGATGTCTCCTTCTTTTATAGGAACCTCAACCGCTTTGCCATCTTCTTGAATAGTTACAACTATATCTCCTTCCAATTGATAAAAAAACTCTTCACTTTCGTTATAATGAAAATCTTTCCGAGAATTTGGGCCACCGACAACCATCACAATAAATTCAGCATCTTTGTAAACCACTTTATTATTTACAGGCGGTTTTAATAAATAACGATTTTCATCAATCCACTTCTTAAAATTAAATGGTCGTGTAATACTCATAGTTTTATGTTTTAATTTCCTAAAAAATTTGCCTTACGCTTTTCTAAAAACGCCGAAACGCCTTCTTTAAAATCTCCACTACCAAAACTTTTTCCAAACTCTTCAATTTCTACTTCATACCCGTTTTGCTTATTGTTGTAACCTGCATTAATTACTTTGATTGCAGTTTTAACTGCAGTTGGCGACTTAGTTGCAATTTTAGAGGTAATATCAAAACACTTGTTTAATAGTTCTTCCTGAGTAGTTACATAATTTACAAGTCCCCACTTAAAAGCATCATCTGCATTAATCATATCGGCGGTCACAATCATTTCAAAGGCTTTACCTTTTCCTACTAATTGCGCTAATCTTTGAGTTCCTCCATATCCAGGAATTACTCCTAAACTAACTTCTGGTAAGCCCATTTTGGCATTTGCACTTGCAACCCTTATATGACAGGCCATTGCTAATTCTAGTCCTCCCCCTAAAGCGAAGCCATTGACCGCTGCAATAACAGGTTTAGAATAATTTTCAATAAAATTAAAAACTTTAAAATGGCCAATGGAACTTAATTGCTTTCCTTCTTCAACACTATAATTAGCAAACTCTGCAATATCTGCGCCTGCTACAAAAGCCTTAACGCCAGATCCTGTGATGATTAATGCACTTACATGTTTGCTATTTTCAGCTTCAACTAATGTTTCGTGTAATTCCTCTATAGTTTGTTTATTAAGTGCGTTTAATTTATCCGGACGATTTATTGTGATTAACAATACCTCATTTTTAAGTTCTGTTATTATATTTTCTAAAGCCATTTCAGTTGTCATTTCAATTATATTTTTATTTAAAACAAATATAATGTGATAAGTTTTAAATCAATAAAAAGTTATTAACCCTAATTTTAGAATATTATGTTAATTTAAAAACGATATACCTGTAGTAGCGCCTGTTTTAAATTTGTCTATCATTGTTAATAGATGTTTTTTAGTGAATTCTATAGCACTAATTACAGTATCACGAAATTGCAAATAGTGTTAAAATAATTTATCAAACGAGGCTTTTTTTATTCCATCATTTATGACGGCATATTTCTTTTTGCAATGAACCAATTGTTTAGTAAATTTTTTCGATTATATTCCATTGGAAGACTTGTTTCCATATCAATTAAACCAGCGTTTGCTTCTTGCAAAATTGCTTGCCCGGCGGCGGTGTCCCATTCCATGGTTGGGCCATAGCGAGGGTATTCATCAGCAATGCCCTCTGCAACCCAACACATTTTTATACTACTACCTGTTGTAACTATTTCTAATTCTTTATGTTGAAGTTTTAATGCTTCAATACGTTCATGCGTTTCGGTACTCATGTGCGAACGACTCGCCACTACTACATATTTAGTTCTGTTAGAAATAATTGGTAATTGTTGAGCCGCGGTTAACAATGCTTCAAGGCTTACATCTTCAATTGATTTTATCAAAGGAGTAAAATACTCTCTATCAATTTTAAATGAACCAATTCCTTTTGCTGCAAAATAAATGTCTTTAAATACCGGCGAAAAAATAACACCTAAGGTTGGCGCGTTGTCTTCTACTAAGGCAATATTCACTGTAAACTCGCCATTGCGTTTCACAAATTCTTTAGTGCCATCCAAGGGATCAACAATCCACAATTTTGACCAGGTTTTTCTTTTTTCAAAACTATCATGAACGCCTTCTTCACTCAACACAGGAATATCAAACTGCTTTAATTCTGAAATGATTTTGTCGCTGGCTTTTTTGTCGGCAAGTGTTAAAGGTGATTTATCATCTTTATACTTTACATCAAATTTGGTATTGTAAACTTCCAAAATTTCTTTGCCAGCTTTTACAGCCGCAATAATTGTTTGATGAAGCAATTGGTGATAGTTCATGATAAATTAACTCAAAACGTTATATATAACTAAGGAAGAAAGATACGCTAATCCCGTCATAAAAACTAATTGTATAGCTGGCCATTTCCAATGTTTTGTTTCTCTGTAAGTAGTTGCTAGTGTACTCATGCACTGCATAGCAAACACATAAAATATCATCAACGACCAGCAAACTGCGCTACTGTAGGCCGGCAATTGTGTTTCAAAATTTTTCTCAGCAATTAATTTTTCACGCAATGTTTCTGTGTTTTCAGAATCTCCGCTACTATAAATCGTAGCCATCGTTCCTACAAAAACTTCACGCGCTGCAAAAGAAGTGATTAAGGCTATTCCAATCTTCCAATCAAAGCCAAGTGGTTTAATCACAGGCTCCATTTTCTTTCCTAAAATTCCCGCATAAGACGCTTCCAGTTTTTGAGCATTCAAATCCGCTTCTGATAAATTAATTGCGAGAGCGTTACTTTCTAATTTTTCAAAAGCATCACCTGGCGAATGACTCGTTAAAAACCAAAGTACAATAGAGATTGCTAAAATAATTTTACCTGCATCAAATAAAAATACTTTTACCTTGTCAAAAACCAACATCGCTACTGTTTGCCATTGTGGTTTACGATACACTGGCAGCTCCATAATGAAGTAACTTTTTTCAGTTGTTTTTAAAACGTATTTTAAAATTAAAGCGGCTAAAAGCGCTGCCCCAAAACCTAACAGATACATTCCCATTAACACCAATCCTTGATAATTTAAAATGCCTGTCGACTTATCTCTGGCAAACATCATACTGATTAATAATGTGTAAACAGGCAAGCGAGCGGAGCAACTAATTAAAGGAGTTACTAAAATGGTAATCATTCTATCCTTCCAATTGGTAATAGTGCGCGTACTCATTATAGACGGAACGGCACAAGCTACACTACTAATCATGGGAATAACCGACTTGCCGTTCAATCCAAATTTACGCATCACTTTATCTAAAATGAAACTTGCGCGTGCCATGTAACCCGTATCTTCTAAGATAGCAATGAAGAAAAACAATAAAGCAATTTGAGGAACAAACACAACAATGCCACTAATTCCAGCTAAGATTCCATTAACCATTAAGTCGTTAAGTTGTCCTTTAGGTAAATCAGAGGCCGTTAGATTCATTAACTGAGCAAACCCTTCCTCTATCCATGTCATAGGATATTCGGCAACATAAAAAATAAATTGAAAAATAACAAAGAGAACAAAAAAGAAAAACGCAAAGCCAAATACTTTGTGAGTAAAAAAGGTATCTAGTTTTTGAGTTAAATTTTTATTGAGTTGCTCTGGTTTTTTAATACACTTTGCAATGATGTAATTAATTTTTGAGAACCTAAAAATATTGTCAGATAATTCGTATTGCTTTAATTGCTCCGAATGCACTTCGTTACTATTTACTGCTGACGCTATGATAGTTTGATATGAATTAGCCTGCGGAAATAATTGCTTTTGTTTTTCAAAATCATAAAAGATAGCGCTTGAGATTTTAGCCTTTGTAATAGCTTCTTTTAAATCGTTAATCCCCGCTTTATTTCTTGAATTTACTGCTACAACCGAAATATCAAGCAGTTTTTCTAACTCCTCTTTATAAATAGTAAGGTTGCTTTTATCAGCCTCATCTATCATATTTAAAACTAAAACACACGGTTTTTTTAAATCAACAACTTGTGTGGCTAACAATAAATGCCGTTTTAAACTTGAGGCATCAGCTACTATAACAACTACATCAACTCCTTCTTCTTTGCTAAATAATACTTTGCAAGCTACTTCTTCATCAATAGATTTGGGATATAAACTGTAGGTGCCTGGTAAATCTGTTACTGTGTGTTCTTGTTCCTTGAATTTATAAGAACCGTAATGCTTGTCAACAGTTACGCCGGCATAATTTCCGGTTTTTTGATTTAAACCTGTTAAGGCATTAAACAAGGTGGATTTTCCTGAATTTGGATTACCAATTAATGCGACAGAAATATTATTTTTAAGAGGTCCCAATAAGCGGCGCTTTAAATTCTTTCTACAATAACGGTATGCGCTTCTTGCTTTCTTAAACTTAATTGATAACCCGAAACTTCAATGGCAATTGGATCTCCGAAAGGAGCAATGTTTGTAAGCTTTACTACTTCGCCCGGAAAACAACCCATTTCGGTGAGTTTTAACGACAAAAAATCGTCGGTAAATTCCCTCACTGTAGCCGATTGGCCTAATTTTAAACTGTCGAGTGTAATCATAAATAAGCAAATAAAAATACGTTTTTATCTACTCAAAAATACTACCTTAAAAGTGGTAGATTAGATATTAACCAAAGTGGCTTTTAAAATACTTTCAAATAAATATTTACCATCCGTGTTTGCCAATAATTCATCTGCAGCTCTCTCAGGATGAGGCATCATACCAAATACATTTTTAGTAGCATTACACACCCCGGCAATATTATCAATTGCTCCGTTAGGATTTGCATCGGATGTTATTTCTCCGTCTTGGTTACAATATCTAAAAATAACTTGCCCATTTTTATTTAATGCTGCTAATGTTTCAGCATCCGCAAAGTACTTTCCTTCGCCATGGGCAATAGGAATTTTTAAAGCTTTAGATGGCGCAGCATTCGTTAAAGTTGTAGAGTTGGTTTCGGCTTTTATAAATACGTTTTTACATATAAACTTGCGGCTATTATTATGTAATAAGGCTCCAGGTAATAACCCACTTTCACACAAAATTTGAAAGCCGTTACAAACACCAAATACAAAGCCTCCCGATTCTGCGTGTTTAATAACACTTGTCATAATTGGAGAAAATCTTGCTATAGCACCACTTCTTAAGTAATCTCCATAAGAAAATCCTCCCGGCAAAATAATGTGGGTGCAATCTTCCAAGTCAGTATTTTTATGCCAAAGTTTAGTGGTTTCTTGTTTCATAATATCGCGTAAAACATACACCATATCTTCATCACAATTTGACCCAGGAAAAACAACTACTCCAAATTTCATATCTGTACTTTTATATTTTAATAATTACTGCCTTGCAAAAATAATAAATCAATTTACTTGATAATCTTATTTTTTTAACAATATGCTATATTAACCCAATGGCGTGTAAATATATAATTGAAAAACTAGCTAAAAAAAGTAATAATAATGTATTAGCTATTTTTAATTGTTTTATATCAAAAATATAATCTGACAATATAATAGACAATGGAATAATGCATGGCAGCAAAATCATATCAGACATTTGCTCAAAAAACACCATTAATAAACATAGCAGAAACATCCATAGCAAGATGTACTTTGTTTTTTGTGTTTTAACTTTCCCTCCAAATCCTTTGCCAACATATTTAAGCAGTGCGAGCAAAAACCCTATAATTATGACGCCAATAAAACAAACATAATACTCAGATATTATTGGCATTTGCAAACTTGAAGTTGCCTCTTGCATCATACTAAAAACGTTAAAAGCCTCATTAGTTGTTATGTATGATATGCACATAAATATATAAAGCGGTGTGCATATTCCGATTAATAAGAGGCTCCATTCTCGCCAATTGAACGGTCTTAATATGAACAGTGCAATTAAACTTAAAGGAAATACAACAATAAAATGTATGCAAAAAAAAGATGCTAATCCCATAAATAAACCAGCTTTAAAAAACTCGGTAAGTGCCTCGCTTTTTTTATAGCTATTTATTAAATAAAAAAGTGCTGGTAAAATAAATAAATTAGCTGTTAGCACTGGCTCCACAATTGCTGAAGTGCTTGCAGAAAAAGCAAATAATACATAAAAAAAGGCGGGTAAATAATTTGTTTTTGCTGTAATTTCCTGCTCTATGGCTAAAAAATTAACCAAAAAAGCACCTAATAAAATAACCCCCAAGTTGGTCAGTTGATTTACACTCAATACAAAGTCATTGAGAAAAAAATATGAGTACAAGATATGCTCTTTGTAATTTAAAATTAACGGATTGGTGTTTACAAATAAAAATGTGCAAGACCAAAGCCCAATTGAAAGCAAAAGGATGATTATAATTGAAACTTGAATACTACTTTTTAAAGGGGCAACAATCATTTTTTACGCAAAATCATTTTATATTAGAAATAATTTATATTTTTGTGCTGTAAACTTACAAAATTAGATTAATTATGGCTTCTTTAATGATAACAATGACAGATGTTTTTTATGCAATCGGAGATTTTTCTCAAAAAGTGTTTAAAGGAATGCGCTCTTTAGGGCATGGGCCTAACATTGTTCTTTGGATTATTATTGGTGGCTTACTAGCTTATTGGACTATTCAAATTATTAAACAAACTAAGGACGCCGACAAAAATGGCACTTTAAGATAAAATCATCCTTTAGATTTATTTTTATTAAACCTTGATTTTTAATCAAGGTTTTTTTTATTACATTTACTATAATGAATAAATTGTTAATTATAGTTTGTGTCATTTTTTGTGCTGCGCATAGTTTTGCGCAGCGGGTAAAAACTCCTCCTACCCACTCGCAGGCTCATATTCAATTTACCGAAAATAAAAGCCAATGGCACAATCACATTAGGTATAAAGCACAATTAGATGGGGGCGCATTGTTTGTAGAAAAAACCGGGAAATTGACTTTTCATTTATATGATAAAGATAATTATAGATCCAGGCATCTTGGAAAAATAATCTCTCCTAACTTAAAATTTCATTCTTATTCCATTAATTTTCTTGGCTCAAACACCACTCCGCAAATTATTGCCAATGATGTAACAGAAGATTATTCTAATTTTTTTATTGGAAAAAACTCTGCTAATTGGTCGTCAAATGTGCATAATTATAAAAATCTTCTTTTTTCTGAATTATACAATAATATTGATGCCTTGTACTTTGGAGGAAAACAATCCATAAAATACAATTTTATTGTAAAACCTAATGGTAATCCTAATGAAATTAAAATACATTATGTAGGTGTAAATAGTATTAAACTAAAAAATGGAGAACTTTATATTAGCACCTCCGTTAGTGAATCAATTGAGCAAAAACCTTTTGTTTATCAAATTATTAATGAAGACACTGTGGAGATTCCAAGCAAATTTATTTTAAAAGATAATGTTGTTTCTTTTAAACTTTTAAAAGAGTATGATCATAGCCATGAATTAATTATTGATCCATTATTAGTATTTGCTGCTTCAAGTGGAAGCACCGCTGATAATTTTGGAATGACTGCAACTTATGATTCGCGAGGAAGTTTATATACCGGAGGAACTACTTTTGATATAGGTTATCCAACAACGGTGGGAGCATACGACGTGAGTTTTAATAATTTTGTAGGTCCGGGACAAACCGACGTTGTTATTACAAAATACGATTCATCGGGCGCGTTCTTAAAATATTCAACTTACTTAGGCGGTAACGGCGCAGAAATTGTTTCTAGTTTAGTAGTTGATAAAAATGACAACCTGTGTTTATATGGCGCAACTGGCTCCAGCAATTTTCCTACAACTGTTGGATGCTACGACAATACGTTTAATGGTGGAACGTACATTAGTTTTGTATTTAACGGCACCACGTTTAATAATGGAACCGATATATTTGCCGCTAAACTCAACAGCAATGGCAATACATTATTATCCTCCACTTACATTGGCGGCGCCGAAAACGACGGTATAAATTATAACAACGCCATCACCTCTTACACTTCACCGTATGGAAACGTTACCGAGTATCCACCAGATTCTTTGCAATATAATTATGGTGACCAGTACCGTGGTGAAATTCAAGTTGATACTTTAGATAATATATATATATACAGCAGCACAAAATCTTCAGACTTCCCTACCCTAAATGCTTTAGATAACTCTCTAGGTGGTAAACAGGACGCAGTATTAATAAAATTTAACCCAACGCTTAGCGGACTTGTATTTAGCACGTTTATTGGTGGAAGCGATAATGATGCTGGTTATGCGCTTGCCCTAGATGATACATTAAATATTTATGTTACGGGAGGCACCAGAAGTTCCAATTTCCCTATTACAGCAGGAAGCTACAAAACAACTTATGGAGGCGGAAAATGTGATGGTTATATTTGTAAAATAAAACAAAATGGTTCGGCTATTATTCATTCTAGTTATATTGGAACAAATAACTACGATCAAAGTTATTTTGTACAATTAGATAATCAACAAAATGTTTACCTCTTTGGTCAATCTTTAGGGAATATGCCAGTTACAGCTGGAGTGTATGCAAACGCCAATAGTAAACAATTTATTCAAAAGTTAAACCCACAATTAAATAATTTATTGGTCTCTACTGTAATCGGGAATGGAAATGGAAACATTAATATTTCCCCTTCTGCATTTTCGGTTGATTGCGCGGGTAATATTTACTTATCGGGTTGGGGAGGAAATATTATATTTTTAGTTCCAACATCAGGTATGCCGCTTACAGCAAACGCCATACAATCTTCAACAGACAGTTATAATTTTTACTTAATGGTATTGGCGCCAAATATGTCAAACATATTATTTGGCAGTTATTTTGGTGGTGCACTTAGCCATGAGCATGTAGATGGCGGAACAAGTCGCTTTGATAAAAACGGCATCATTTATCAATCGGTATGTGCAGGTTGCACCAATAATGATGATTTTCCGGTTACGCCAGGCGCTTGGCCAAATAATGGCAGCAATGTTAATTATTCTTCTAATTGCAATAACGGGGTTTTTAAAATTGACTTCCAATTAAATTCAGCGGTAGCAAATATTTCTGCAAGTACCATTTCGGGATGTATGCCTTTAACTGTAAATTTTACAAATAATAGTACTATAGGGCATGCTTATCTATGGGATTTTGGTGCAAACGATACAACCTCAACTATTTTTAATCCAATAAAAACATTTACTGCCGCTGGCACCTATACGGCAAACTTATATGTAAAAACTTCTATCTGTAATAATATTTATGATACTGCTAAAATTATTATAACAGTTCATCCTAAACCATTAAGTAACTTTATAATGACGGTTGATTCGTGTTCTAATTATGTTAGTTTTATTAATCAAACAACTCCAGTGGCTAATTTTACTAAATGGTATTTAAACTCAAGTTTACTTTCAAATTCCACAAATACATCATACTCTTTTTTAACCGCCGGCACTTACACTGTAAAGTTAACCTCACAAACTAATTTTGGCTGTAAAGATTCTATTACGCAAACGCTCATTGTTCCTGTTGACTCGATAAAAATAAATCCACCACAATCAAAATGCAGTTACCAAACTGTTTCGTTGCTTGCCGAAGGCGGTACAAATTATAGTTGGCAACCAATTACAGGATTATCAAATCCACTAATTGCAAATCCAACCTGCTCAGTTCAAACAACAACCATTTATACCGTTAGCATCACTCAAAATAGTTTGCTTGGAAAACAATGTGTTAAAACGCTTACCACTTCTGTTACAGTTTATCCAAAAATAACGTCGCAATTTAGTTATACCATCGGCGCTTGCGGAAATAATGTTCAGTTTACGGATGCGTCCTTTACTAATCCAATTACATGGCAGTGGGACTTTGGAAATACAAATACTAGTATTATTCAAAATCCAACCTATTTTTACGGGACAGCTGGAATTTACACAGTAGCGCTAATTGCTACAAATGGTTTTGGTTGCAAAGATACTAGCGAACAAGTTGTAAATTTAAGCGGTTTCACAACCGTTGCTGTGAATAACCCTATACTAAAATGTGAGTTAGACTCTGTTCAACTTAATGCAAGTGGCGGTGTTTATTATTTATGGCAACCCGGCGCAAGTTTATCCGATTCTACAATCCACAATCCTCTTGCATTTCCAAGTTCAACAACCATTTATACAGTTACGATTAGTACCATTCAAGGAATCGATACTTGCAAAAGCAATCTAACCACAACTGTCTCTGTCTATCCATTTTCATATAACACTTCATCTATCAGTGTTTCAGCAACAACACTTACTTTAGGACAATCATCCACCGTAACATTAAATGGCTTTGTTAATAATGGCACCGTAACGGTTGTGCCTCCTACACAAACTAGCATTACATCTAACACAACAATAGTAATTACCCCCACCAAACCAGGGGAGTACACGGTTTATTTTACTGATGAAAATGGCTGCGCACATGTTTTAAAAACAATTTATTTATCTGTACTTACAACTATTTGCGATGAAGGCGTTGTTTATTTGCCAACAGGATTTACACCCAATAATGATGGAATAAATGATGTGCTTTTTATTAGAAGTAATTTTATAACAGAAGTATATTTAACAATTTACGATAGGTGGGGCGAAAAATTATTTGAAACCTCTGATATTAAAAATGGGTGGGACGGTAGTTTTAAAGGGAAACTCTTAGACCAAGGTGTATATGGCTACTATATGACTTTTAAATGCAATAACGGTGAAGAATCTTTTAAAAAGGGCAACATTACATTAATGAAATAATGAATACTAAGCACAAACATAACTATTTATCTGCCTTTGTGCTTTGCTCATTCTTCATGCTTTTTAGTAGAGTTATATTTAGCCAAGATATCCATTTTTCAAACTGGCAAATGTCGCCGCTCAATTTAAATCCAGCAAATACTGGCATGTTTGAAGGCGATGGACGATTGATTTTTAATTATAGAAATCAATGGCAAAGTGTGCCAGTGCCATATAGTACTTTTAGTTTTGGAGGAGATTTTAATTTAAAAAAATCATTCATAAAAAACACAGAAGAAGCTGTAGGAATTATTTTAAATCATGATGCCGCTGGTGACGGTAAATATAAAATTACTGATTTTAAAATCCCTATCAATCATAAGTTTTCTTTCAAAAAAGATTCGGGACTAATCATTGCATTAGGCATAATTGGGGGTATTACTAATATTAGTGTTGATGCAAATCGCTTATCATACGATAAACAATGGGATGGCGATGCTTATAGCGCCGCATTAAATAACGGCGAAAACTTTGCCAGACAAAGTAAACTATTTGCAGATATTGGTGCCGGTGTTGTAGTGCAAAAAAAAATTAACCAAAAAATGAAAGCCACAATTGGCTACTCAATCAATCATCTTAATAAACCAAATATTTCTTTTTACAATACACAAGGAGTGATTTTAAGGGTAAAGCACAATGAATCCTTACAATTTAAATATAGCTTTAATAATATATCTGCTATTATGTTTGAATATTATGGAAACCAACAACAAAAGTTTAGAGAAAATCTTATAGGCTTATCCTATTATCATACTCTAGATCCAAAAACTAATACCATTTTTAATGTTGGGCTATTGACACGAATAAAAGATGCTATTATTACAACCGTTGGATTGGAGCATAACAATATGCGATTGCAAGTTTCATATGATTATAACTACTCGCAGTTTAAACGCGCAACAAATGGTAGAGGTGGTTTTGAAATTTCGTTTATTTACATTTGGGCAAAACCAAAAGTATTTGTTCCTAAAACACGCGTCTGTCCAATTTACATGTAAGCCGTATGTTGAAACAACAAATACATAAACTATTCCTATTTGCTTGTTTATTACTGTCAATTACAATAAATGCGCAAAGTATCAAACAGTTATTAAAACAAGGTACTGAAGCTACTAATAGAAAAGATTTTTCATCCGCATCACAAATTTATAATCAAATTATTTTCCAAGATTCTTCAAATATAGAATATCAATTGTTATTTGCTGATGCCTCTCGATTAAACTTTGATAACGATGTATCGTTACATTGGTATCAAAAAATTTATAAAAAAGATAATGGTAAAGTTTATAAAGAAGTTCCTTTTTATATTGCGATGCAATTAAAAACCAACGGGAAATATAAAGAAGCAAAAAAATATTTTGATAAATATTACAAAAAACAACGTACTAGTAAAGACAAAGAAAAGCAGCGTTTAGCGGCTAAGGCAAAACAAGAATTTGAAGCTTGCGATATTGCGCAAGTACTCATCAAAAACCCAGTGGACATAAAAGTAATTCATTTAGATAGTGCTGTTAACAGCAAGGTTAGCGAATATGCTCCTTTTGAATATGACAGCTTACTGTATTTTTCTTCATTAAGAGACAAGTCAAAGCAAGATGCAGAGGGTGTTGCCTTTAATAAATTATACACTGCTCATAAATCAGCCACAAAAGCACATAAATTTTTAAAAGCGCAGGAATTAGATTCTATATTTAATAAAAGCAATATTCATAATGCCAATACAAGTTTTAATTCAGACTTCACAAAAGTATTTGTTTCGCGCTGTGGATCAGTAAATGCAACTCAGTACCGTTGCGAAATTTATGTGTCCGATTTTAAAGAGGGGCATTGGACAGAGTTACAAAAACTTCCCTCGCCAATAAATACAAATGGTAGTAATACCACTCAGCCTTGTTTTAGTGAAATAAATGATAAAGCAGTTTTGTTTTTTTCGAGTGATAGAAATTCAGGCGAAGGCGCTATGGATATTTGGTATGCGTATATGAATTTAGATGGCACTTTTGACACGCCCATAAATGCTGGTAAAAAAATAAATACAATAGAAGACGACATCACGCCTTGGTTTGTTAAGGAAAATAAAACCCTTTACTTCAGTAGCACTTGGCACAAGGGTTTAGGAAACTTCGATATTTTTTCATCCGAATTTAAAAACAATGTGTTTTCGGATGTTCAAAATATTGGTTATCCCATTAACAGCAGCTACAATGATATTTATTATAGCATCAATTCAAAAAAGGACAGGGCTTATATTTCCTCTAATCGTTTAGGTTCATACTTTGAGGATAAACCAAATTGCTGCAACGATATTTATAGCTTTCCAATTACTCCATTATCAGAGCCGCCAAAACCAATTGATTCAACTGCGGTACTCATTAATCAAATGAAAGTATTAGTTCCCTTAACGTTATATTTTCATAACGATGAGCCCGAACCTAAAACTAAAGTAATTATCACTAAAAAAAATTATAAAAAAACCTACGAAGACTATACTGTATTAAAATCAAAATACTTTTTGGAATACGCTAAAGGTTTAGAGGGAGATCAAAAAGATTTTGCCATCAATAGAATAGAAAACTTTTTTGAAGATAGTGTAGATGCTGGCATGCAAGACCTTGATAAATTTGCCTTATTATTAGAACAAGTTTTATTGCGTGGAGAAAAAGTGAAAATTACAATGAAGGGTTATTGCAGCCCTTTAGCGAGTACAGATTATAATGTGAATTTAGCAAAACGCCGTATTAGCAGTTTGCGAAATTATTTTATGGAATATGGTGATGGCAAGTTTGTAAAATATGTAGATAACACCAATGCCACTGAAGGGCGCATTGAGTTTTTTAATGAAGATATTGGAGAATTACCCGTAAGTTCTGTTAGTGATGACGTCAAAGATGTGCGCAATTCGGTTTATAGTCCGTTTGCAGCTAGTGAACGCAAAATCCAAATTATTGCAATTAGTTATTTGAAGTAAATTTTAAAACGTTACAATAATCTATTGGATAAAAAGTTCAGCTGATAGCTAGAATATTTTATTAAAAAACTTTCACAGAAAAGGTAAAACTTATCAATAAATCGAAGGTGCCTTACATTCCAATTGCTCTATCTTAAACTATTAATTTACGATATAGCTCTCTGATTTTCATGATAATTAATCCAAAAAACAAAGGAAAAACTATAAATGATAATTTATTATAGCTGTAGGCTCCTTCAAAATCAAAATGAATAAGATGTTGTATTGCCCTTGTCATACCACATCCAAAACATTCTACTTTAAATAATAACATAGAAATACAAATAGATTGGCCATGATCAAAAAAAGTGGCTGGCAAGCTTATTAATGTAATTCCCGCTACTATTAAAAAACTAATGAGTGCATAAAAATGTAATTTTTGTTTTGATTTATTTTGACTATTCATACCCATAAAATGTAGTGTTTTACTTCTTTCGTTTATTTAAAACAATCGTAGTTTTCTCCAAAGTTTTTAATTTAGTGATGAATGGTGTCGAGTTACTTTTATCTTCTAATAATATATTTACAGTATTTGGCGGAGCTTTACCTTCATTAACCGCAAGGATTACGATCTTACAAACATCTTCAGTGAATGGAATTGATATCACTTTTTTTTCTTTAGAAATAACAAAATTTTCAAGTATTGTTTTATCATTAACAATAACAGATATTTTATCTTGATCAACTTTCGAACCATCCCAAAGTGAAAGTTTAATATCATTTGAGGACCAGTTCAATTTCAAAACATCTGCAGACGTTAAATATAAATCATCTGCTTTTTTTAGCATTTCGGTAATGTTTTCATTTTTAAGGTTTCCTGCATTCTTTGCGCTATCTGCATTTACTGAAGGTTTAGTTAAAAAATCGGTCCCTACTAAATACAAAGTTCCATTCATACAATTTGTATCATTTTCAAATTTCCCCGTAAACTTCCCTTGGATAATACTCTTATTGTTTTTTGACTTTATTTTGGCGTTTTTAACATGAACAAAACAGAACTCACTTATATCTGCGCTTGATTTAGTGGCTATATTGGTAGTTTCAAAAAAAGAAATAGTTTTCTTATCTTTATTAATAAAGCCTTCTATCTTTGTTTTTGTTTTTTCAGAGCCATAAAAATCAGTTACCGAATAGCCTTCAATTTTTTGATTATTAATTTCTTTAAAATTTATTTTATATGTAATTAAGGAACTATCTTGTAATCTTAACACGCCAATAAATTCGAATTCTTCATTTTGTTGTGCTAAAAATGAGGCGGCTTTTGAAAATAATAAAAGTGTAAAAAAAAATTTCTTAGCTATTACAAAACTTTTAAAAAAAAAATTGGCATTCAACATATTTTAATATTATAATGTTTATATTTGAATCAAATAACCAACAAATATAAACTTTAAAAACCAAAACATTATGAAACACAAAACAAAATTGGTAGCCTTTATTACGGCAAGTCTTCTGTTTATTGGATCTGTTGCACTAGCTTCATTTCCTGTAAAAAAAGTAAACAATGTTAATGTAGCTTCTGAACAAGTAGTAATTACGAAAAGTAATTTAGACTCAAAAGTTCAAGCTCAATTTAAATCAGTTTCTAAAACTGATAAAGTTAATGCAAACACTCCTTCTAAAGGTGGTGACAATGAAAAATTAATTACTATTTTATTATGGATTTTTTTAGGAGGAGTTGCTGCTCACAGATGGTATAAGAAAAAACCAGTTGGTTGGAATATTTTATTTATTCTTACAGGTGGTGGTTGTGGAATTTGGGCAATTATCGATTTAATAAATATTATTAAAGGAGATTTTTAATATAAAAAAATATGTTTAGAAAAAGCCCTTTACTATTTTTAGTTTAGGGCTTTTTTATGCGCTATAAAAAGTGAACGCAAAATCAATCATACCATTAAATGCGCTCTATCACAGTATTCACTTTAACGATAACTTACCTTTACATTGTCTTAATTGAAGAAGTCGTTCTTAAATATTGGTTAGAGCAGAAACAAAAAATTGTAACAAATTTTTTAAACTGTCAAACGCAAAGGCAGCGAGAGCTGATGTTAGTTAAGGTGCAAATCCATAATTAGCCAGATGATGAATATTTAAAAAGCATTGTCCGATGTACGTTGTATATCCGTTTATTTTAGATGGGACTGAAATAGTGTATAGATGTAAGAATTTCGGTTCTTATGTTCAAAGGCAGAAAAACCTGCATCATGTAAGGGCAACCTGCATGACTGATTGAAGCAGAAATAATCGTTATAAAAAACGAGATTAAACTGTAAAATCCGAAGCCGGCTTAAAAACCGATTGCATTTATTTCGATTTCAATTACGAAAGAAAAAATACAAGTTATAAGTGTTTTACTACATGAAAAACTTGGATGAAAGCGGAAAAGCAGGCGCACAAGTCGCCTGCTTTTTTTTGAGTATTACTCATTCTAATCTTTATATCATTTTTTGAAAAGCAATTCTTTCATCCCCATTTTGCATATAAACAATACCACAATAAGAAAATTCGCATCTTGTAAGCACTTTTTGCATCGGAATATTCTGTTTATGGGTATCAATTCTAATATTGCCAACCTCTGCCATGCACCAATTTATGCACTGTGCAGCAATTCCTTTTTGAATGCCATTTGTAGCTATTCTATGAATAACTCCGTATTTTTCATCATTAATCCAATTACCTTCATAAATGCATTTATAGGTAGGCTCTGCTTCAATTCCAAAATAAAACGTTCCTAAAATAGTGCTTTCGTTACAGCAAACATAACTTTTTCCGTTTGAAATATCTGAAATAACCAATTCTCTTCGTGGATAGCCATCTAACCATTGATTGGCATTTCCATTAGCAGCCATATACGTTCTAGCATAATCATAAATTTTCATGATCTCATCAAGATCTGCTATGGTAGATTTCCTTATTTGCATTTTCTCTTTAATCAATGAGGCATAAATCTAATTTTATATACTATTGCCCCTTTTAACAAAGATAATTGCTTTGTGTGCCATTACAAAAATAATTTAAATCGAATGCTATCAAAAAGATTCTCGGATTTAATGGTTTGTTTGCTGCCCTTGTTGGTGTTATCAACTACAAATACGATTGTATAACTTATAGTAATGCTTATAAAATAAGTAGTTGCATGAGAACAATCCTACCTGATGAAAAAAATAGCTGTTGGTGATAACACTAACAGTGGGGAGAAATTTTCAAGGGTTTATTATTTTAAGTGGTTATCTGACTAGGACTCGAACCTAGACTCTACTGAACCAAAATCAGTCGGCTTGCCAGTTACACCATCACTAAATTTTTTTAAACGTCATTTTATACCTCATTATTTTTTTGTAAATTAGCTGTATGGAAACATTAGTAATACAATCAAAATCAAAATCAAACATTAAGTTGCTATTTGAACTCGCTAAAAAGTTAGGGGATAAACCCGTTATTGAAAACGAAACTGCTCAAAGCATTGATAGAGGCTTAAAAGATTTGAAGCAAATTATAAATGGTAAAAGAAAAGCAAAAACTTTGGATGATTTGTTAAATGAGTAAGATTGAATTTTTAACGACTCATGAGTTTGAAAAAGAGTTTAAACGACTCAAGAAAAAGTACCATTCGTTACCAGATGATTTAAGAGAGTTTAAATCAGATTATATTGCTAATCCAAACATAGGAATCGATTTAGGTAGTAATGTCCGTAAAATTAGAATTTCAATAAAATCTAAAGGTAAAGGCAAAAGTGGTGGGGCAAGATTAATTGTTTACGAGTTAGTTATTAATTTGGTTAAGCATGGAGTAGTTTTAGTTACTATTTACGATAAAAGCGACACAGAGACAATTACAAACAATCACATTAAGGATATTTTAACAAGAAACGGTTTTAAATAAGATGTTTTAAACTAAAAAACCCTCTTAATCATTGATTAGGAGGGTTTTTATGTTGTCTGACTAGGGCTCGAACCTAGACTCTACTGAACCAAAATCAGTCGTGTTGCCAGTTACACCATCAGACAATGTGAACTTATTTATAAGTTCGGGCGACAAAAATAGCAAAAATAATTCATTAACAAATAATTCATAAAAAAAACTTTCATTCACAATAACGCCATTTTTTAGTTAAATTCGCATCTCAAAGCTTATAAAAATAAATATATGCAGTTTAAAAAATTAAATAACATTATTGGGTGGATTGTTTTCGCCATTGCCACAATTACTTATGTATCAACCATTGAGCCAACAGCCAGTTTTTGGGATTGCGGCGAGTACATTGCCTGTGCTTATAAATTAGAAGTTGGTCACCCTCCCGGAGCACCTTTCTTTATGATTGTTGGGCGTATGTTTGCTTTATTAGCAGGCGGAGATCCTGCATTAGCTGGTAAAATGATCAATATTATGTCTGCATTATGCAGCTCCTTTACTATTTTATTTTTATTTTGGACAATTACTCGTTTAGGAATCAAAGCTATAGTTAAAAAAGGAGAAGAATTTACTTCGGGTAAACAATGGGCAGTAATTGGCGCGGGTATTGTTGGTGGTTTAGCTTATACATTTTCTGATTCATTTTGGTTTTCGGCTGTTGAGGGAGAGGTGTACGCCATGTCCTCTTTTTTCACCGCTTTAGTTTTTTGGGCAGCGCTAAAATGGGAAGAAGAAGATACAACAAACCCGGTTGGTGCTATGCGTTGGTTAGTGGTTATTGCCTATTTAATGGGACTATCAATTGGTGTCCATTTATTAAATTTATTAGCAATACCGGCTATTTGTTTTATTTATTATTATAAAAAACATGTGTTTACTTGGAAATCGTTTTTCATTACAGGAATTATTTCGTTGGTATTGTTGGGTGGTATTCAAAACATTATGATTCCAAAAATTGTAAAATTTGCGGCTGATTACGAAGTGTTTTTTGTAAATAAATTGCACATGGGTTTTAATATTGGTTCATTAATTTATTTTGTTTTATTATTTACAGCTTTAACATCTTTAATTCTTTATACTGTAAAAAAGAAAGAGTCCTATTATAAATTTGGATTTTATACGGCCATTGTATTTGCAGGGATAGTAATTATTTCAGGAACAGGTTATGGTCTTACTCCATTTTTGTCTCGTTTAGCTGTTTTAGGAGGTTTATTGTACGGAATCCATTATTTAAAATCTAAAAATATTAATATTTTAAATGTTATTTTAATAAGCTTTACGTCTTTATTAATTGGATACTCTTCTTTCTTTATTTTGATTATTCGTTCACAGGCAAATACACCAATGGATGAAAATGATCCGGAAAATGCAATTACCATGTTACCTTACTTAAGTCGTGATCAATATGGCGATTTTCCTTTAACGTATGGTAATTACTATAATGCACCTACCAAATCTCAACAGTATTTTGGTGATAAAGATCCTATTTATGCAAAGGATGAAAAATCAAATAAATACGTGGTAATTGATGATCGTAAAAAAAATATACCTGCTTATGAAGAAGAATATTGTACTGTGTTTCCTCGTATGTGGAGCCAGCAAGGAAACCACGAAGCGGCCTATCGCTATTGGGGAGATGTGCAAAGTAATCATAAAACAAAGCAAAAAATGAACGAACAAAGTGGGCAGTTGGAAGAAGTTCAAATTCCAACATTTACAGCTAACTTAACCTACTTTATCAGCTACCAAGTAAAATATATGTACTTGCGTTATTTTGCTTGGAATTTTATTGGTCGTCAAAACGATATTCAGGGTTTAAATGGTAACCCTTTAGAAGGTAATTGGAAAACCGGCTTGAGCGGCTTAGATGATTTTATTTTAGATACAGATACCTCATTTGTACCTCATGCGGCTTCTAATAATATGGCTAATAATTCATTTTATGCCTTACCTTTTATTTTAGGATGCTTAGGTTTTATGTTTCATGTAAAAAACAATAAAAATGATATGTGGATTGTAAGCTTATTGTTTTTGCTAAATGGTTTGGCGGTTGTGGTTTATTTAAATCAGTATCCATATCAACCGCGTGAACGTGATTATGCTTATGTCGCATCCTTTTATGCCTTTGCCATTTTTATTGGACTTGGTGTTTTATTTATTTTTGACTTATTAAGCAAAAAAACAAATGCAAAAACAGCTTCAATTTTAGCAACTGTTTTGGGTTTAATAATTCCAACTTTAATGGCTGCAGAAGGCTGGGATGATCATAATCGTTCTAAACGAACCATGAGCAGAGATTTTGCTGTAAACTATTTAAACACTTGCGCACCTAATGCTATTTTATTTACAAATGGTGATAACGATACATTCCCTCTTTGGTACGCTCAGGAAGTGGAAGGCGTTAGAACAGATGTACGTGTTGTGAATTTAAGCCTATTGCAAACAGATTGGTATATTAATCAGCAGCGCAGAGCGGCTTATGAATCTGCACCAGTACCATTTACTATTCCGGCTGAAAAGTATACGCAAAGTAAACGTGAAATAGTATACATCATGGATAAAGGCGCAGGGCCAATGAGTTTGAAAAAAGCAATTGACTTTGTAGTGTCGGATGATATAGAAAATAAACTAGATTATGGAAATAAACCGTTAGATTATTTTCCTTCAAAAACATTTTATGTACCTGTAGATTCCGCTAAAGTTATGCGTGAAAAAGTTATTACAGTTAAAGACACTGCTCGTTTGGTAAAATCTATTAAATGGAGCATCAATCGCCAGTACTTAACTAAAAACGATTTAATGGTGTTAGATTTAATTGCACATAACGATTGGAAGCGACCTATTTATTTTGCTGTAACTACAGGTGCTGAGGCTTATTTAGGATTAGAAGAGTATTTTCAGTTAGAAGGATTAGCGTATCGCTTAACTCCAATTAAAAATACAGAAAATGAAATGGCTCAAGGTGGACGAGTAAATACTGACATCATGTACGATAACATTATGAATAAATTTGCATGGGGTGGTTTAAATCAGCCAGGTGTTAGTTTAGATGAAAACTGTACGCGTATGGCTTCTAACATGCGCATGCAAATGGCAACGTTAGCCGGTGCGCTTATTAATAAAGGTCAAAAACAAAAAGCTGAAAAAGTATTGGATTTATGTTTGGCAAAAATGCCTGATGAAAACGTGCGCTACGAAGCTACCCTTTACACAGTTATTGCAGGCTATTACCAAATTGGAAATAAGAAAAAAGCCGTTGAATTGTCTGGAAAATTATTTACTATTTTTGAAAATGACTTACAGGTTTATAAAGCACAAAAGCCAATTCGTCGTGCAGCATTTAATAGAGAAGTGGACCAAGCAAAAGAAATTATGCGCCGTTTAGTAATGTTAGCTGAACAATTTAAAGAAGATGCACATTCAAAGGAACTAATGAAACGCTTAACCGCCATTGTTCCGATGGAGGAGTTAATGCCCGAAGAACAACAACAACCACAAGGTATGTAGTTTTTTTTTAAACTTAAAAGCGTCTGCCAGCTGGCGGACGCTTTTTTTTGTGCAAAAATTATGTTATATCAAACTAAGGTGTAAAATGTCCAAGTATGTCAGGCTGAGCGCAGTCGTAGCCCAATAAAAGCCAATGAAACTATTTAATTACTTTGTATGTATATTAAAATGTTCTGATAAATCATATTACACCGGAATAACAAATATTATTGAAAGACGATTGTTTGAACATAATTCAGGAATTAATAACGATGCTTAAACGAAACATCACATATGAATTTTAAAAAAGAAGTCCCCTTCGACTCCGTTCAAGGTGACATAAAATCAGAAATTAATTTTCCAACCTATCGTAAATACAAAAACAATAAGAACTATTTTAAAATTATTAGCAATAATGAATTTGATGAAATTAGTTTTATTGGAAGCAAAGCAATTGTTACAAAACATATTGCCAAAATATTCCCTGACAGAAATTTTATTTACGATTTGTTACACGATGTTGGAAATACAAGCGAATTGTCGTCAGAGGAAGAATTTGAAAAGCATTTAACAACTATTTAATATTGTTTTGTGTAAGTCTCTCATACGCTGGTAATGGTGCGGTTGCCTTTTGTCAATTCGGTGCGAACCGCCAATTTGGTAAGCTTTTGCGGGGCAGATGGTGGTTGGCG
>JBIKOX010000022.1:0-23913 GCA_044357775.1 Bacteroidia bacterium
GTTTCTTTTTCGTCAAGGAAAAAGAAAGATAAAATAAATTAAAAAACTTTAAATAATATACCATGAATAAAATATCCATTATATCATCATTTATTACGAGACTAAAACACTTTAATAAATTTTTTAGTTGAGCTATTTCCTTCTGATGTTAATTTTAAAAAATATATACCCGAACTTAGACTACTAACATCAATTGTTGTTTGACTCAGCATCTTGAAATTTTGCTGAATTAATTTTTTTCCTAGGGCATCGATAATTTCAATCGAAATGTTGGTAGTTGCTTTGTTGAATTCAATATTTAATTGTCCGTTTGTTGGATTTGGTGAGAGTAAATAATCCATTTGATTATTTTGTTCTTTAACACTTGTATTTAAACATTGATTTAGAGTTGAATTATAAATAGAATGTAAATTTTGAACCGCTAAATCTAATTTTGTTAAAGGACTATTTGTAATGCTATCAAAAGAGCTAATGTAGGCATATTCAAATTCATCAACTGCTCCGGGTTGCAAAATATAAGAACCAGATGTCATTATAAATCGTTTATCACTTCCTACTCCGGTTTCTGTCCAATTTGATGGGCTACATGGACTATTTGAATAAGTATTATTAGGAAATGCAAAAGTAGTTGGCGTGGTTCCTCCATAGCCATTTCCTCCACAAGTTAATGGAGTACCATCTTTCCAATAATTTTTCATGTATTGAAAATATTCTGTAGCATTGCTAGGATCGGTTTGTGCTAGAGGCACACCTGGAAAAGAATTATTGAAAGACATAAAGCTTGTCATGCCCATTTGTTCTAATGGCTCATCAATAAGTCCGTCATTATCGTCATCCATTCCATTAGCTGAATTTACAGGGCCTTTTAGTTGAACGACACCTATTGTAGGATTACCTATTAAGGAAGAATTGTAGGTATAAGCATATCCATCTTGTACATCACAACCTGTAAAATCATTTGTGCCAATATCTGAATCATTAAATAAACTGCCATGGAAATCATATAAGGCAAAAATGTTTCTATTAATTATTTTATAATTGTAAAAAGTTGTATAATTTAAAAACGGATTACTAGCTGTTACACTGCAAGGCCCATAAGCATAAGCCATTAAGTGTATTTCTAAACCAATTATTTTTCCACCACTTGCATGAAGTTGATGTGCGTCATTAAAAATAGTGTAAATGGCTTGATCTCCTTTAATTAAAGGATAATCGCCAGCCATTGGGTCATAGATGCCATCACTATTTACATCCTTGTATGGTGCTAATTGTGAATCATAATTTTGAGCTATATCCCCATTTCCTGGCCATGATAATAAATCGGCAGCAGGAATAAAGCTTCCGTTTTGTACATTACCATTCGCAAAATTGGTAATAAAATTATCAATGTCAGTTTTATTTAATTTCCAAACACGATTGTATTGAGTAACCGTTGCTGAATTAGTTGACGCTGTTGTTACATCTAAAGGTCCTGACCAAAAGTCGACACCGCTTTGACGATAGGTTTGACCAGCTAATTTTAATTGACCACCTACGTCAATACCACCAACCCATAAGTTAGCAGCTCCGCCCCAAGTCTTGCCACTTCCCTTTGGGCATTCATAACCGCTATTTCCTGTTACTGGATCCCAATGTAAATCACCACCGCTATTAACGCGCGCTTTTACTTGGTTAATGTCTAAATATTCAAATGTTTGTGAATTAGCTATGTTAATGTATAAACTTGCTAAAAAAAGTAAGGTTAATTTCATAAATGTAGGCTTAATTGGTTTCTTATAAAGCTACTGTAAATAAAGAAAATAAAATAGCCCAAACTAACAAGTGGTGAGTTTGGGCTAATAAGTGGAAGATTTATTTAGTGAAATGATTATTTTACTTCCATGCAATTTTGATTCATTAATTACTGAGGAAACACGAAATCCAATCTAGCTTATTAATTTGAATCCAACTTGTTGTAATTTACCATATAATGCAAACCAACTGAATCTTTGCGCCTTACAGCGTGTTTTATAATTAAATAGCCAATGCAAATTAAATTACGCAATTCGCAAAGCTTTTGAGTTACAATTGTTTTATCGTATAGCGCCTCATTTTCTTTATATAAGATCTCTAAACGATCGAATGCTCTTTTTAATCGTAATTCAGACCTAACAATCCCAACATAATTACTCATAATTTGTTGCACTTCTCGCTGTGATTGGGTAATCAATATCATTTCTTCAGCATGTTCCGTACCTTCCGCATCCCAGTTAGGAATATTTTCCTCAAACGAAATTGTAGATAAATTTTCAACTCCCAATGTTGCAGCCCTATGCGCAAATACAACTGCTTCTAATAATGAATTACTAGCTAATCTATTTGCACCATGCAAACCAGTGCAAGCACATTCTCCCACTGCAAATAAATTTCCTATTGTTGATAAACCATTTTTATCAACCAAAATACCACCACACAAATAATGCATAGCAGGAACAACTGGAATTAAATGAATAAAAGGATCTATATCTAAATTCATGCATTTAGTATAAATGTTTGGAAAATGTTCTATAAACGATTTTCTATCAATGTGGCGGCAATCTAAATACACAAAATCTTCGCCTCGTGTTTTTAATTCATTATCAATTGCGCGAGCAACAATATCGCGAGGCGCCAAAGATAAACGCTCATCATACTTTTGCATAAACTCTTGTCCATCCATCGTTTTTAGCACAGCTCCAAAGCCTCTAATTGCTTCTGTAATTAAAAAACTAGGATGCTCGCCCGGATTATATAAAGAGGTTGGATGAAACTGAACAAACTCCATATCTTTTACATGACCTTTAGCTCTATAAACCATCGCAATGCCATCGCCAGTTGCAATAGTAGGATTAGTAGTAGTAGCATAAACATGCCCTGCTCCACCAGTTGCCATTAATGTAATTTTAGAAAGTACAGTGGCGATTTTTTGTGTTTTTGTGTTTAAAATATAGGCGCCAAAACACTTTATGTTTTCTGAGTGAGAAGTTACTACTTGCCCCAAGTGATGCTGAGTAATGACATCAATTGCATAATGGTGATCGAGTACTGTTATATTTTTATGCTTGCGAATTTGCTCAATCAAAGCGCGTTCAATTTCATAACCAGTTATATCTTTATAATGCAAAATACGGTGCTCAGAATGCCCGCCTTCTTTTGCTAAATCATACGAACCTTCTTTGGTTTTATCAAAATTAGCGCCTAGTTCAATTAATTCTCTTACGCGTTGAGTACCTTCAGTTACTACCAATCGCACGGTCTCTTCATCACATAAGCCCGCTCCGGCAATTAACGTATCCTGAATGTGTTTTTCAATCGTATCTTTATCATGCCAAACGGCGGCAATACCACCTTGAGCATATTTGGTATTAGATTCGTCTTCGTTACTTTTGGTAACAATATAAACTGAGCCATGCTCCGCAACTTTAAGCGCATAACTTAAACCTGCAATTCCGCTACCAATAATTAAAAAATCTACTTTTTGTTGCATGATTTATTTGTTAAGCAAGCGAGCAACATATTTTCCTACAATATCAAATTCTAAATTAACAACATCGTTTACTTTTAAATTTTTAAACACGGTGTTTTCAAAAGTATAAGGAATAATGCACACAGAGAAAGAATCATCCTTTGAATCAACAACTGTTAAACTTGTTCCATTTATGGTAACGCTTCCTTTTTCTACTGTTACATTACCCAATTTATGATCGTATTGCATAGTGTAAGTCCAGCTGCCTTTGTTGTCAATAATTGAATTTACAATACCTATTTGATCAACATGCCCTTGAACTATGTGTCCGTCAAAGCGGCCGTTAGCGGGCATGCAACGTTCTAAATTTACATCGTCCCCAATTTTTAAATTTCCCAAATTGGTTTTTTGTAAAGTTTCATCAATAGCAGTTACGGTATATTGATTTCCGTTAATCTTCACAACGGTTAAGCAAACTCCATTGTGTGCAACACTTTGGTCTATTTTTAATTCGTTAGTAAAAGAACAGCTAAATGTAAAATGCACATTTGTGTTTTCTTTTTCAATTGCTTCAACTTTTGAAAGACCTTCTATAATTCCCGTAAACATACTGCAAATTTAGATTAAATATTACTACAATCCGACTCCGATTTTTGTAAAAAGGGAAGTTACCTATTTTATTTAATTGAAAATAATTTGTCTACCACTTTAGTTCTGTATGTAAAAATTTCTTCTACACGCTTTCTAATAAATAATGCGTGAGCCATAGTTCCAAAAATGCCAAATGGTAAAACATAATTTACCTCATCATTCATTTCTACGCCTGTTGCTGTTTTTGCAAATGAGTGGCGATGATGCCATAATTTATAAGGACCAAAACGCTGCTCATCAATAAAATATTCGCCATCCTTTACCTGCGTAATTTCAGTCATCCACTTTACTGGAATTCCAAACATTGGTTTAATGATATAAGTAATAATTTGTCCGGCATACATTTTTTGTCCATCTTTTTTATCAGATGTAATAATAAAACCCATATCGGGAGGAGTAATTTTTGCTAAATTATTTGGAGAAGAAAAAAAATCCCATGCTTCTTCTAACGAAATTGGTAAATGTTGCGTGCTCTTAATGTTATAAAATTTCATAGTGTTTAGTGTAAAGTAAATTAAACAAAATCAATCATCTAAATGAGCTTGTAAGTTTTAAAATAAAGACAATTTGGAGAATAAATTGTTGCAGGATACCTCATAAAAATACCTTCTATTTATAGAAATAGAAGGTACTATATATTTCCGGTTATAAAATTCTTTACTTAAAAGTTGCTCCCATTAATTCTCTGTTCATACGTGCAATATTTTCTAAAGAAATTCCTTTAGGACATTCCGCTTCGCAAGCGCCTGTATTTGTACAGTTACCAAATCCTTCTTCATCCATTTGCGCAACCATTTTTAATACGCGCTCTTTACGTTCAACTTGTCCTTGAGGTAATAATGCTAATTGAGATACTTTTGCTGAAACAAATAACATTGCCGAACTGTTTTTACAAGCTGCTACGCAAGCTCCGCAACCAATACAAGCTGCTGCTCCAAAAGCTTCATCTGCATCTGTTTTTGGTATTAAAATGTTATTTGCATCTTGAGCATTACCAGTATTTACAGAGATGTAACCACCACTGGCAATAATTCTATCAAATGCACTTCTATCAACTGCTAAATCTTTAATTACCGGAAAAGAACCACTTCTCCAAGGTTCTACAATAATTGTATCGCCCGTTTTAAATGAACGCATATGTAGCTGACAAGTTGTTACGCCTTGTTTTGGTCCATGCGGACGACCATTGATATACATACTGCACATACCACAAATACCTTCGCGACAATCGTGATCAAAAGCGATTGCTTCTTTTCCTTCGCTAATTAATTTTTCGTTTAGTACATCAAACATTTCTAAAAACGACATGTCTGTTGAGATGCCTGTTAATTGATGCGTTTCAAAACTACCCGTTGCTTTAGTGTTTTTTTGTCTCCAAACTTTTAAAGTTAGATTCAATTCTGTTCCGTTTCCTGATCCCATTTTATTTTGTTATTAGTGATTAGGCATTAGGCATTAGTGCCTTATGCTAAATAGTTTATGTTATTTTAATTTTTTGTTGAATGCTTTTAATTAATCCTTGTAAAATTTTACTCACCTCCTCAATATTATCAGAAATAACTTTAAATTCACTATCGTTAATGTAGTTCAAGTTTTTAGAAATTTCTAATAACGTTTCTGTCTCCATCAAAGAACCTCTTGAAATTCTCAAAAATTGCAAATAGTTTTTAGAAGATTTTCTTCCCCAACCTTCTGCTATATTTGAAGGAATTGAAACACTGGCTCTATTTAATTGAGAAACTATTCCAAATTTTTCTTCTTGAGGAAAAGACTTAGTAAGCGTATAAATATCGGTAACTAATGCAACGGATTTTTGCCAAACAATTAAATTCCTATATGAGTTTATTTTCACTATTAACTATTGCCTATTTTCTAATCTCTAATTACTTGTAGCTTCGTTGTGCAATTTTAATATTCTCGTATTTTAACTCTTCTTTATTTAGTTCCCAGTCGCTAACACCTTTGTATTCCCAAGCTGAAACGTATGCAAAGTTTACATCATCACGTTTTGCTTCACCTTCTTCTGTTTGGTGTTCTTCACGAAAGTGACCACCACAACTTTCTTCTCTCTGCAATGCATCCTTACACATTAACTCTCCCAACTCAATAAAATCGGCTACACGACCAGCTTTTTCCAAATCAGGATTAAACTCATCGGCTGTTCCTAATACACGCACATCGCTCCAAAATTCTTTACGTAAAGCTTGAATTTCAGCAATAGCATCCAATAATCCTTGCTTATTACGAGCCATACCACATTTATTCCAAATAATTAATCCTAAACGTTTATGGAAACTTTCTACTGATTTTGTTCCTTTTATATTTAAAAATTTATTTATTAAATCCGTTTGCTCTTTTGATGCAGTCTCAAATGCAGGATGGTTTGTTTTTAATTTATCTATAGAATCCGATTTATCTTTTTCTGCACTCATACGAGTTACTTCTGCAGATAAATACACACCTAACGTATAGGGAATAACAAAATAGCCATCTGCTAACCCTTGCATTAAAGCAGAAGCGCCTAAACGGTTAGCGCCATGATCAGAGAAGTTTGCTTCGCCTAATGCATACAACCCTTTTACCGTTGTCATTAAGTTGTAATCTACCCATAATCCACCCATTGTATAGTGAACTGCGGGATAAATACGCATTGGAACTTCATAGGGATTTTCGCCGGTAATTTGCTCATACATGGTAAATAAATTACCATATTTTTCTTTTACAACAGCTTTTCCTAAAGTCATGATTTGCTCATGACTTGGGTTATGAATATTTTGCTTAATAGCTTCCGTTTTGCCGTAACGAGCTGTATTAAAAGCAAAATCTAAATAAACCGCCATTTTTGACTTACCAACTCCATATCCAGCATCGCAACGCTCTTTGGCTGCACGAGAAGCCACATCACGAGGAACTAAATTTCCAAACGCAGGATAACGACGCTCTAAATAGTAATCTCTTTCTTCTTCAGGAATATCTGTTGCCTTACGAGTATCATTTTCTTTTTTAGGAACCCAAATACGTCCGTCGTTACGCAACGATTCAGACATTAACGTTAATTTAGATTGATGATCTCCCGAAACAGGAATACAAGTTGGGTGAATTTGCGTATAGCATGGATTTGCAAAAAATGCTCCTTTTTTGTGAGCTTTCCAGGCAGCAGTAACATTACTTCCCATAGCGTTAGTTGAAAGGTAAAATACGTTACCGTAACCACCAGTACATAATAAAACGGCATGACCAAAATGTTTTTCCATTTCGCCAGTAATTAAATTACGCGCAATAATTCCACGAGTTACACCATCAATAGTTACAATATCAAGCATTTCGTGACGGTGACACAGTTCGATGTTACCTGAGCCAACTTGACGCTGTAAAGCAGAATATGCGCCTAATAATAATTGTTGTCCAGTTTGACCAGCTGCATAAAATGTACGTTGCACTTGTGTGCCACCAAACGAACGATTACTCAACAAACCGCCGTATTCACGAGCTAATGGAACACCTTGCGCAACACATTGATCAATAATATTGGTTGATACTTCGGCTAAACGATGAACGTTTGCTTCACGTGCTCTGTAATCACCGCCTTTTATTGTATCATAAAATAAACGGTAAGTTGAGTCGCCATCATTTTGATAATTTTTTGCAGCATTAATTCCTCCTTGCGCTGCAATTGAATGTGCACGACGAGGAGAATCTTGAAAGCAAAATACTTTTACTTTGTAACCTGCCTCAGCTAATGTTGCCGCTGCAGATGCACCGGCTAATCCTGACCCTACAACTAAAACTTCTAAACTACGTTTGTTAGCAGGATTTACAAGAGCTATGCTTGAACGGTATTTTTTCCATTTTTGATCTATGGCTCCTTCAGGTATTTTTGAATCTAATTTACTCATATTGTATAATGATTAATTCGTTAATATGTTTTTCCCTTCGACTTCGCTGAGGGTGACAAACCTTGATTTAAATTTATTTAATGATCCCTAAATACATTAGTATTGGCATTAATGCGAAAATGAATGGAACAAAAATTGAAAAATAAATACCTGTCTTTTTAATGATTGGTGTATATAATTTATTATTAAGCCCTAAAGTTTGAAATGCCGATTGAAACCCATGCAATAAATGGTATGCTAACGAAATCATTGCTAGTGTATACAAAATAACTACCCATAACATTTTAAATGTTTCTTGCATTACTGCATATAAATTCTCGTTACCATTAGCATCATGACCTGGCAAGCCAGTAAAGCGAGATTTAACCCAAAAGTGTATTAAGTGAATAATTAAAAACATTAATAATAAAGTTCCTAATAATCCCATTGAGCGGCTATACCAAGAAGAGTTTGCAGCGCCATCTACTTTTAAATATCCAACAGGACGGGCTTTTTTATTTTCTAAAGTTAAAATTAACGCTTGAAAAACATGAATTATTAATCCGGCAAATAGTACAAGTTCTCCTGCTCTGATTAGCCAATTGTGCGCCATAAAATCAGCCCCAATGTTAAATGTTAAACCGCCATCATTAAAAAAAATTAGGCAATTAATAAAGCAGTGCACTACCAAAAATGTAATAAGGAATAAACCTGTTGCGCCCATTACAACTTTTTTTCCGATTGATGTTTTTAAAAATCCTTGACTCATAAAGTTGATTTTGTTGTTTTAATTATTTTATGATTTTAGCATCATTTTTATAAAATTTATACTTTTTTGAATGATGAAAAATTCATAATACAAATTGTATTTAATTTTTACTTCGCAAATGTATAATTGTGAAGCCTTTATTGCAATAAAATTTAGTGCTTTTATCAACTAAATAACAAGAATAAGCCTAAATTGGTTTAAACAACTATGAAATATTGCTTATTTGGAATGGTTCTAAATTCTAGTGTGCTATTTTATTATTTTTTAAACATCAGTAATCACATCAAAGCCTTTAAAACTTCCTACGATAGCAAGTCCAGTTACATTTTTTGCTACTTCTTTATTTTTAATTTTTTCTGCTATTTGATTTAAAGTAGAGCCTGAACCAACAGCATCATCAATTAGCAAAACGTGTTTAAAGTTTCGATTATCCACAACCGCAAAGGTATTTTCAGCGTTTCTAATGCGCTCATTCATTTTTGATAATGACTTTTGAGGAATTGGAATAATGCCACTTATTTTTTGAATCTCTATATGCGGTAAACTTAAATTTAGTTTTTGTTGAATGAATTTCATTATTTGCACTTCTCTCCTTACCGTTGGCGGGACAAACGCTACAGCATCTACTTTGTGATTCTTGATGAAGTCTTTGATTTGTTTTTCAATTTCATTCATCATAATTTGCATTAGGTATTTATTTTGCCCTTGTTTAGCATAATGTAATAAAGTTCCTAAGCGTGTTTTTCCAAATCGCTCAATCGCATAAAAATCAAGGTAATACAGCTTGTTAAGCCAAATTTTTTTATAATCTTTTGTGTTTACGAGTTTATTTATGCCATCAATAAAACCTGATTTATCCTGATATTTTTTATATTTATGTTTTGTTATTATAAATTCTTTTGCTGTTTTTTCAATTGGCAAATCGCGCTGTTGGCACCAATAACTAAATGCTTCAATTCCATCTAATAAATTTCCCACATCGGTGACAATTAAAAAATTTTGAGCTAAATAAATTAATTCGTCTTCCGTTAAATTTAAACTAGGAATTTCCTTTGCTTTTTTTGTTTCAGATAATTTGCGGTAAATAGTTTTTGGGGGAGCCCCGAGTTTGATAATGATGTTGTTTTCCAATAATTGCTTAATGGCCACATGCACCATTTGCTTGGATACATTTAACTTATTAGAGATTTCATTAACAGATAATTCGTTATAAACGTCTAATAGCTTTTCTATATTTTGTTTTACTGTCATTTGATAGTTGATAGTTTACTGCCAACTATCAAATATAAAGCTATTTTCTGAATTTTAAGATCTAAATCATAAATTTCTCCTTTATCATAATTGCTAAAATGCTTTGTAAATAATGAAGTGGATAGATAGCAAAATTCAACTTTACCTTTTATTTGTGGTAATGTTTTATATAATTTTTCCAGACTCTTTCAGAGATTAGATAAAGTAGAAATTAAGCAAATAGAAACCTCGCGATGAATACTATTTCTTAGCGTATTTCTTTTTAACCGCTACTTTCTTTTTTGGTAATTGCTCCTCAATATGCTCAAACGCTTTGGTGAGTTTAACTATAGCATCTGCCAAAGCAAGAAGTTCGCCTTTTGTGGCATATCCATAATTTAACTTAGGTTCACTACTATTTACTCCCGATTTTGTTTCGAAGAAAGCACTTACATTAACTTTTAAAACTTTTGCTATTGCAATTAAATGGGTTGAGTTAACATCAATCTCACCTCGTTCAATTTTGCCATAGTTACCATAACTCATACCTATTTCTTCGGCTATATTTTCTTGACTTAAGCCACTTACAACTCTTAATTGACGTATTTTTTCACCTACTATATTACTCACGTCCAAATTTCAATTGCTTTAATTGAAATAAATAATCATAAAATAATACATATTTGTCTTTAAATAATATACGTTTGTCATTTAATGATAATATTTGTAATATTGTGACAAGTTAAATTAAAATTCAATATTACTTATCATTTAAAATAATCGAATTTAAGTTAACTCTTCTTAATAGTTGAAAGGATGTGAAATCTGGAAGCTGACAATTACAAGAAAATTATAAATTAAAAAACAACACTATATAATGAAAACAAACGCAAAGAAATTATTAAAAAAATATTTAACAAACAAACAACTATATAAACGTTTTGGATTGCTATGTTTTGTTCCGCTGTTTTTTAGTTCTTGCGCCTCTAAGCTTTTTATTTCTAATAAAAAATGGGATTTCATGCACGCTGTCTTGGTAAATTCAAATGCAGGAAATGTTAAAATGACCAATAAAAGGGGAGATCACATAGGTTGGCTAAATCAAGGAGTAGGGTTAGAATCAAATGTGCTTACCATTGATAAATTAAGACCAGGGTATTTAAAAGTTACATTTAGTCATCCAGATAGAATTGACACAACCATTAAAATTAAACGAACCTTAAGGCCTGGCGCCCTTATTTTTGATTGCACTTTTGGCGCTATTTTATGTGGCATACCTTTACTGGCTGATTTTGCCAATGTAAATATTTACAAAATAAAACGTTCATCACATCTTATAAATTTAAATATGGAATATAATTCTGCATTCTATAAAAGAATGTACGATAATGTAAATGAAAAAAATGATGTTGATATGTATAAAAAACATAATGAATTATATCCAAAATCGCCCTTTAAAAACCAAGTGCAGCAAAAAATATATGCAACTGCATTTATTACTGCCAAAAATGTAAATACAATTAGTGGTTACGAAACTTACATTAAAGATTATATTTTGTCGCCGTTTAAAGATGAAGCACAAAATAAAGTTTATGCAATTGCTTATGCCTTTGCTGTTAATGCTAATACACAAGCCGCTTTTGACGATTATATTACAAAATACCCAAATGCACCAAACCGTGAAACAGCTATACAAAACCGAGCAAAAGTAAAACAAATTGATGATGCCTATGCCTCAGCTAAAACCTCAGGAACATATAATGCTTATAAAGATTTTTTAACTACTTACGAAGGCACAAAATATACATCAGATATTGCTACAAAAATGGCAACAGCTTATTACAATGAAAATAATACAAAAGTAAAAACACTTAATGATTGTAATACTAGCATTAGGTTAATACTGGATATTGAAAAACAATATAAAATTAGTTGCAATAAATTAAAAAACTTACAAGATTTAAGAGATAATTTAATTGCCGATAAATTAAAACCAGTTACCACTAAAGCACAATATTTAGCTATTTTAAAAGAACAGAGTAAAGCTGAAACCGACCAAGAAAGCGATGATTTTGAAGCCTATACTTTAAAAGAAAGAGTGTTTAATAATAGTAATTGTAATATTAACGGCACTTATAATTTATGGGCTGCCAATGGCCAAAAAGTTATTGCAACGTACCAAAACAATAAATTAAATGGGGCCTATACTAAATATGCTACTGACGGAAAAACAATCCTTGAAAAAGGCTCGTATAATAATGGCGATAAAACAGGCACTTACCTTGTAAATTTTGAAAGCGGGAAAAAGCAATACGAGAAAAATTACAATAATGGTAGTTTGCAAACTGAAATTGAGTACGATGAAAATGGAAAAAATTTATCTGAGGAAAAATTTAAAAATTATGTAAATGATGGCGAGAATTACATGAGTAATGCCAACTATGAATATGCCGTTAAAGCATATGAAAATGCGTTAGCTATAACAAAAAACTCTTTGGTTGAAAACAAATACAACTATGCTGTTCAAAAATACAATGAGTGGAAAAAAGAACAGGAATCTTTTATATGTGCTTTGTGTGAAAAAAAGAAGGGGAAAAATTCAAACACGGGCAAATATTACGCCTATTATTGTTACATATTAGGTGGTGGAGGTTGCTTAGGCGATGATTATGATAAAAAACCTTATGCTGATTCTTTTTATAATAATCTTGGGCCATTTTGCTCATCCGAATGTTGCTATAAAGCATATAATACTTGGAAACAAGAGCAATGGCAAAAATATGGAAGGCGGAGGTAATAAGGATAAATCAATATCATTAACATGTTTTATTGCCACTGACCCAATACCAGATTAAAAAAAATACTACAACAATTATGCTATATAATTAATAGGAGTAATCCGAAAATCCATAAGAGTAGGAGCAAAATTTAAAACTTAAAACAATGAAAAAGTTTCTATTAATGACAACAATGTTGCTGACAATTGGATTTGTTAACGCACAATCTTTTGACAAATCATTAGCTGGTATGTATGAATCTACTAGCGGTAGTGATTGGGTATCCCTAAAAGATAATGGAACGGGGAAATTATGTATTAGAAGTGATTATATGAATTTGGGCTGTTTGAGTTTTACTTGGACTTCTGATGAAGATCAGGTTGTTATAACATTTAAAGATCAGTTAGGTTACGAAGCTACTAAATGGTGCTATTGGGTAAAAAATGTTGGAATTATAAATCTCGATTTTCCGACTGGTTTTGGACCTAATTTAAATTTTATAAAAACTAGATAGATAAGTGAACATAACTATGAATAACTACAAAATTTAAAACTTAAAACAATGAAAAAACTAATTTTATTAATGAGCATTTTTATGCTTACTTATGGAGTTGCTAATGCTCAAGCAAAAAACGCTGTATCCAACCATGCTTTCATTATGTGTGATGAAAATGAAACTCCTACTACAAGTTATGGTCAAGCATTTTATATTGTGCTTTACAATAACGGTGAAGTAAAAATGCTCTGTGGAAAAGATCTAAGCACAGCCATAAAAAATGGCCCTACAAAATCTGGTACTTGGTCAGCAAGTGGATCAAAAGTTTGGTGGACATGGTCTGACGGAAAGACAACTCCAAAATGGACGTTAAACTCGTATTCCAATAATCTCGAATCAGAATCTGTAATTATGAAGGATATGGGAAAGTTTTAATTTATAATGTTAAACATTTTATAATTCAGACACGGGTTTAGAAGTTGAATATGGTGAAATTACGCTACAATAGTTCTAAATGTTAAATTTATTCGTGGTGTTTTGATAAGCCTTGAAGGTGGTAAACGATGCAGCCAATGGGTTTGAGTATTATTTTTCATTTCTAATAAACTTCCGTGTTCTAATAATAATGAAGTAGTGTCTTTTGTTGCCTTGTGTTTAAAGGCAAATTTGCGCTCGGCTCCAAAAGTAAAAGACGCAATAGAACCCTCTTTTTGTAACATTTTTTCTGCATCACTATGCCAACTCATTCCTTCACTACCATTGTGATATAAGTTTAACAAACACGAATTATAAGTAGCCTTAGTTGTTTGTTCCGCTAATGCTTTTAGGGCCAATAATTCTTTTGTCCATGGCAATGCTTTTTTTGTGGTGTTAGAATACGAGTAATTATATTCCTCTGTTCCATACCACGCTACTTTTCGTGCGGTAATAAAGTGTTTTCCAAAAACAACAGCTTCATCATTTCTCCATTCGATGGTATTATATAATTTGTTAAAATAATGATTGGCTTCAGCTTGAGGAATGACCGTTCCGTAATAAAAAACAGTACCATCATAAGGTAGTAAGTTGCTGATTTGATTATCGGAGAATAAATCCATGATAGGACTATAAAAGTATGCATAAAAAACAAAACACCTATCAGTTTAAAAAAACCGATAGGTGTATTTACACTTACTATTTATAAAAACTACTCTTTAATAAACTTAGTTGCTTTTCCAGATTTTGAATCTTGAATAAAATAAACGCCAGATGTTAAGTTGCTCAAATCAATTTTACTTAAACCATTAATTGTTTGTGTTAAAACAACATCTCCTAAAACATTTGTAATTGAAATTTGGGTTTGTTCTTTTACTTCAATGTTTAAGATAGATGAAGTTGGGTTGGGGAACACTTTTACTTTAATATTAGTTGCTTCAATATCTATTATCTTTGTAATTATTGCATCAATTTTTCTAATTTTATGGTCAAAATAACCCGCTACATAAAGGCTTCCTGTGCCATCTATACAAATTCCACGTGGGTTATAAAAACTAGCCAAAGTTCCAGTTCCATCCACAGAGGATGCAGTTCCAGAACCAGCATATGTGCTCACTACGCCTGCGGGAGTAATTTTTCTGAGTTTATGATTACCTTGATCAGCAACATATACATTTCCTGCTGTATCTGTGCAAACTCCTGTAGGGTATAAAAAACCAGCACTAGTGCCAGTTGCATCAGTTGATCCACCAGAACCGGTACCTGCAAAAGTTGTTACAACACCACCTGAAGTAATTTTTCTGATATTATAAAGCTCCGTTATATAAAAATCACCTGTAGCATCTATGCAAATTCCAACAGGACCATTAAAACTAGCTGCAGTTCCTGTAGCATCAGTTGAGCCCGCTGTTCCCGAACCAGCAAAGGTTGTTACTACGCCAGCTGAAGTAATTTTCCTAATTATGTTATTGTAATAATCAGCTACATAAATATTTCCTGCAGTATCCGTGCAAATGCCTGCTGGTGAATAAAAACTTGCTCCTATACCAGCTCCATTAGTTGAGCCAGTTGCACCAGAACCAGCAAAAGTAGTTACTACACCAGCAGAAGTGATTTTTCTAATTTTATGATTATCTGTATCAGCAACATACAAGTTTCCTGCAGCATCTACACAAACTCCCTGAGGTCCATTAAACCTTGCTAAAGTACCGGTTGCATCAGTTGTTCCAGCTATGCCAGAACCAGCAAAAGTTGTTACTACACCAGCAGAAGTAATTTTTCTAATCTTATGATTACCTTGATCAGCAACATAAATGTTTCCTGACGCATCGCTGCATACTCCCATGGGATACTCAAAACTAGCCGTTATTCCTGACCCATTAGCTGTGCCAGCTAAGCCAGAACCAGCAAAAGTTGTTACTACCTGAGCATGATTTAATAATGCAGTAGCTAAAATCGTAATCGTAAGTACTATTTTTTTCATATAATATATTTTTTGATTCAAAGATCAAAAAATATATTATATCAATTTAATTCCGTTTGTGAATAGCGCATATGACTTTGTAAGTGGATTAAGATCGGATTTAAAGCATAAATTTTTCTACGGCATTAAAAAAGTCCTCCCGCTTTTCTCTAGCTAAATCAATAATAGCGTCATCATTCATAATAATTTCTCCTCTATTTTGTTTATCAAATTTTTTCATTTGCAGGAGATTTATTAAATAACTTCGGTGAACTCGTATAAATTGAGAATAGCCATCAAGAGCAGTTTCAAAATATTTTAAATTTTTAGAAACGGTGATTGACTTTTCCTTATCAAAAAATATATGAGTGTAAGAACCATCTGCTTTCATATATAAGATAGTATCAATTTTTAAAAATTGATACCCCGTAGAAGTTGGAATGCTTAATGTTTTTGGAAAAGCAGTATTGTAATTAGTTATAAATGTTTTTAGCTTTTTTTCTTCCTCCGCTTTTGGATGTACTTTTTTTATTTTTTCAATTGCTTCTTGTAAATGTTTTTCATTTATGGGTTTTAATAAATAATCAATAGCGCTTAATCGAAATGCTTTTAAAGCATAATCGTTATAAGCTGTTGTAAAAACGATTGCTGGATTTATTTTTTCAATCAATAATTGTTCAGCTAGTTGAATTCCAGATTTTCCTGGCATTTCAATGTCTAAAAATATCACATCTGGAAGGTGTTTTTTTATCAAATCTAAACCTTGAGCAGCTTGTTCGGCTTCTGCAATTACTTCTAAATCTTTAGTATGTTCTTCTAACATCAGTAAAAGTAGTTTTCTAGCTTGTGGGGAATCGTCGATAATTATCGCTTTAAGTTTAGTCATTTGATTTAATTTTTATTACTACCGATGTGCCTATACTATCATGATTGTTGTTGTATAAATCTAAATAATCGATAGCAATAATACCAGGTTGATTTTGGTTTAATGCTTTTAATGTATTAATAGCCTCCGTTGAAAATGATTGGTGTTTTTTGGTGTTGCTATCGTTAATTATTTTTGATTGGTTTCGTCCAATTCCATTATCGGTTATTATTACATTTAAAATAGTGTTTGTTTCATCTAATGAAAAAATAATGTCAATTTTCTTTTCTCCGTGTTTATGTCTTAATCCATGTTTAAATGCATTTTCTATGAACGGCTGTAAAATCAGAGAAGGCAAGGATGTGTGACTCATGTCAATTTTTTCATCCACCTCAATAGTACATTTAAATTCATTAACAAACAACATAGACTCTAGCTCGATATATAGTTTTAATAATTCAATTTCCTCATCCAATTTTACCCACGACATAGAACTTTGTTCTAGTATTTTTCTAACTAAATCAGAAAAATTTTGCAGATAACTTACAGCTTTCTTTTTATCGTTTTCGTATATGTAACTTTTAATAGAGTTTAGCACATTAAATATAAAATGCGGATTCATCTGAGCTCTTAATGCAGTTTCTTTAGAAAGTTTTAATTGATGTTGGAGGTTAACACGTTCCAATTCTTTTATTTGCTTTCTCTCCATTATTCTAAGGCGTTGTTTAAAAAGCCTTAGAGTTATTAATAAACAAGTAATGCCAATCATAAGATAAAACCACCACCTCTGCCAAAACGGAGGACTTACTATTCCGTTTAAAAAAACAGAATTTATGGAGTCTTTTCCTAAATGATCTACTAATTTTATCTCTATCCCTAAATTTCCGGTGCTTAAAGTAGGCAGTTCAATTTGATTTATTTCTGCAGGCAAAAATATCCAAGAACTATTGTTATTTAATCGATAGGCGTATTGAAATTGATTTTCAGAACTCAAAGCAATAGCATCTAATTCTATTTTTAATTCATCTTTATATTCTAAATTTAAATCATTGGTATCTTTTATAATAGAATTATTTACTAAAATATTTCTGAGATATATTTTTGCTAGCGTTATTTTACTTTTTGCATGGAGTGGGATTTGCTGAACTCCTTTTGAGGTTGCTAACCAAACATATTGGCTATCTATATCTATACAATCGATATTATTTGACGATAATCCTGATAATTTATTTTTAATGAGCGCTTCTTTCTTTTTTAAATCATAAATCCAAAGCCCTTTATTAGTAGCCGCAAATAAAAAGGAATCATTTTCTTTTAATTGATAACTAGTTATACTTTGATTTATTGTTGTAAGGATAGATGGAGCTTTACTGTTTTCTGTTTCATAAACAACTCCGTTAAATGCTAACGCGTGTAATTTACTTTTATGAGATAGTGCAATAATTTGAATGGTATCAAGCAGCGTTGTAATAAATATCCAATGATTATTTTTAAATTGATAAACATCAATACCACTATTAGTGGCTACCCATAAACGATTTTTAATTTTGTTGTAAGCGATAGATCTTGCCCATTTTTCATTTAAAACCTCCGTTTTTGATTTCTCGTCAGGACAATACCAAAAAGTGCCTTTTGAAGTTGCAACAATATAATTGTTCCCTATTTGTAAAACATCTTTAGCAGGAGGAAGTTTTTCACTTATGATTTTTGTTTTATTTTGCTTGAAATTTAAAACACTCACTTGAATTCCAAACAAAACTGATTGACTGTCTTCTGCTAAAGCAAATGATTGAATATCTGATTTAGTATCAAGCGAGATTGTATTTATGGTGTTATCATGTAATTTTAGTTCCCCAATTTTACCATTAACTGAAGCAAAAAACACTGAAGATTTAGCGCGCACTATTTTATTAATTTTTGTAGTCCCATTTGCATCATCTTTTATAATCCATAATTTATTTGATAATTCAGGAATTCTAAGTAAGCCATCATGAAGTGTACTGAACCAATAAGAGCTCTCGTCATCTTTTATTCCGCAAGAAAAAGATTTGTCTTCATACAACAATTCACTCGTGTCATGTTTAATGTCATAAATTATAATTCCACTATAAGTGTATATCCAAATACGGTCTTGATTATCTTCTTCTACTCTAGTTATTTTTTTATCTTTAAGAATAGGATTTAAATTATTGGAATAAAAAGGCTTTATATTTCCATCCATTAATCTAAATATTTCACCATCAACTCTACTGAATATAAATTTTTGTTTACTATAATAGGTAAGTTGATAGTCTCCAGGTGCTTTGCCCTCAGACCAACTGAAAGGATAACATTTTTCAATACCTTGGTCTATTTGAATTAAACCTTTTGGACCAATACACCAAAATACATTGTCTTTATCAATATAACATGAATGGGTGAAATTACCTGTTGGATATTTAGGGGTAGTTGCAAAATATGACCATTTATTAGTTTTATTTGATAGTGAGGTAATGCCTTTGCTATAACTCACCCATAGATTACTGGTTTTGTCAATACAGATGTTTGAAACCGATCCTTTATCCCAAGCATTCAGTAGTTTTAAAGAGTCGTTTTCAATATAAAATATCTGACCATTAAAATTATACATGTATATTTTACCATCAGCCGTTTTTTCTAGGCCTGTTAATGAACGTGATTTTTGCAAAGGATGCTTGTATTCATAATAACGTATGCCGTCATATTTATATAATCCAGCATCAGTTCCTAACCAAATAAATCCTCTATTGTCCTGAATGATACTGTAGATGGTTTGGTTTGGTAACCCCTCATCTGTTGTAATTGGAAAAGCAACAGGGTTTTGAGCGTGTAAAATCTGTATTAGATTAAACACTATAAAAATATTTATGTAATAACTTTTTATCACAACTGTTTATAATAGTAAACAAAAAACCCTCTAAAATCAAATTGATTTAGAGGGTTTTTAGAGGTCCCGTCCAGGTTCGAACTGGAGTAGCAGCTTTTGCAGAGCTGAGCCTAACCACTCGGCCACAGGACCATTTAGTTACTGGACTTTTATTATTTTAACGAAAATCCAAGAACGGGTAGCAAAAATAAGATTTTTTTAGCAACTTAGTCTAATTATTAAGAAAAAATATGCAGATAAATTCAAAATTACCAAATATTGGCACCACTATATTCTCTGTAATGAGTGGTTTAGCAAAAGAATATAACGCCATTAATTTATCACAGGGGTTCCCGGATTTTGGCTGCGACTCAAAATTACTTGATTTTGCTCAAAAGCATATGAGTACCGGCTTTAATCAGTATGCGCCAATGACCGGTGCGCAGCCCTTAAGAGAAGTGATAAGTGACCTGTTACAAAATTGTTATGGTGCGATTTATCATCCTGAAAACGAAATTACTATTACAGCAGGCGCTACCCAGGCAATTTACACCAGCATTGCTGCTTTTATAAATAAGGGTGATGAAGTTATTGTTTTTGAACCTGCATACGATTGTTATATTCCAGCAATAGAAGTTCATGGCGGAATTGTTAAACCCATTGCTTTAGAATATCCAAACTTTACTATTAATTGGGAAACTGTAAAAAATACAATTACAGATAATACGCGAATGGTTATTATTAATTCGCCCCACAATCCAAGCGGAACAACACTTTTGGAAAGTGATTTACTAGAACTTCAAAAATTAGTGATAGGTAAAAATATTATTGTAATCAGCGATGAGGTTTATGAGCACATGTGTTTTGATGGCAAAGAACATCAAAGCGTAGCTAGGTTTAAAACCCTAGCGGCACAATCTATTATTGTTTCCTCTTTTGGAAAAACAGTTCATGCCACTGGTTGGAAAATTGGTTATGTGGCTGCACCACAAGAGTTAATGATTGAGTTTAGAAAAGTACATCAGTTTTTAGTGTTCTGCGTTAATCATCCATTTCAACTCGCTTTAGCAGATTATCTAAAAGATAGTGCTACCTATCTTGAATTACATAAATTTTATCAAGCAAAACGAGATTACTTTAATAAACTAATTTCAACTTCCCGTTTTACAATTGAACCTTGCACTGGTACTTATTTTCAATTATTAAATTACAAGGCCATTACAGACGAAATAGACACTGATTTTGCAATAAGGTTAACAAAAGAAAAAGGATTAGCGTCCATTCCATTATCCGTTTTTTATACAAAAAATAATCAACAACAATTGTTGCGATTTTGCTTTGCTAAAAAAGAAGAAACTTTAGAAAAAGCAGCAGAAATAATGTGTAAACTTTAGTTATAAAATTAAGTAATAACTTTACTTAACTAGCCATAGTTTTAATAGTAAAAATTAAATGGAAAACATAAACGTAACAATAATTCAAACCCATTTGTTTTGGGAGAATGCACATGCCAATTTAAAGCACTTTGATGTTAAAATTGACAATATAACTAAACCCACAGATATTATTGTATTACCTGAAATGTTTACTACAGGTTTTACAATGAATCCGAAACAATTTGCAGAGGAACATAGTGGAAACGGATTGCAGTGGATGATCGAAAAAGCAAAACAAAAAAAATGTGTTATAGTTGGAAGTATTTCTGTAAAAGATAAAGGGCAGTTTTATAACAGATTGTATTGGATAAAACCAGATGGAAGTTTTCAGTTTTATGATAAGCGCCATTTATTTAAAATGGGAAATGAAGATACGTTTTACACAGCAGGGTCTGAAAAATTAATTATTGAATATAAAGGCTGGAAAATTTGTCCGTTAATTTGTTATGACTTGCGATTTCCTGTATGGAGTAAAAACCAAAAAGAAAATAGTTATGATGTTTTAATTTATGTTGCAAATTGGCCTGAAGTACGAGCTTATCCATGGAAACAATTATTGATTGCAAGAGCTATTGAAAATCAAAGTTACGCAGTAGGCCTAAACAGGATTGGTATTGACGGAAATGGTATTTCGCATTCTGGAGATTCAGCCGTTATAAATCCGCGCGGCGAATTAATTAGCACTATTCAATCACACGAAGATAAAACAGAAACAGTAGGTTTGTCTTATAATTATTTAGAAGATTTTCGAAATTTATTTCCTGTTTTATCGGATGGAGATCAATTTAAAATTTTATAGTTCTCTATTCATAAAGGTCACAAACCAACTTTCTTTTTATTTTGGCACTAACCCATTTTACATAATTTTCATTTAAAATATTAATAAACAATTTGTCTTTACTGCCATTTATTGTTTGCATTAATTTTTGCCAATAAACCAATTCTTCTTTTTGGGTGATGTGTTTTAAACTTACTGTTTTTGTAAAAACGGTTAATATGTTTTCTTCTGTTGCACTAAAAATTCTTGCAATACTGTTCTTTTTTAAAACTTGCTTAGCAATCGATTTTACTAATGTATAGTTCTTTAATTCATAATGAATAATAACATTTAAAAGTTCTAGTCTTAAATAAACCTGAGGCCTTGCATCAAAATTAAAATCTTGTAATGATTTGTTTACAATTTTTAAGCTCTTATGAAACTGGCCTAAATAAACTAAGGTAACAGCCTGAAGATAAAAAAAATAAATCATGTGGTACGGCTCCATGTCCATCGATAATTTATACAGTTCCTTATCAATACTAGTGGTTTTTGCTAAAGCTTGCCTGAACCGGTTGTTTATTAAATAATATTCTAACTCATGGGTATTTGTGTGCACAAAAATACGTTGTAATACAACTTCTTTTCGTATAGTTATTTCCTTAGCAAAATCATTAAGCACTTTAATGTCATCAAAAAAAGCGTTACTAGGAAAGAACTTTTTTATAGACAATAATCTGTTATAAATTGAGATGTAATCTAAAGGATTTTCTGATGCGTAGGTTTTAGATGCGTTTAAAACATCAACCAACTTTTGCAAATGATCATATTCTTTTCGTTTATCTTCAACAGCAACGTAATAATTTGAATATATCAGATGATAAAATATTTTTGCTGAAAAAGATAAAACGTTTTTTTCAGATTTTAATTCTGGTTGCTTTAATATTTCCGAATATTTTTTTTGAATATCGGTATAAGTATACTTTTCGTTTTCAGTTTGAAGCAAATTACTTTCATAATATAAATCGGTTATTCGTTTTAAATTATTCAATAAAGTAATATATTTATCAATTTGTAAATTAGCCTCCGCTGCTTTTTTTAGCCCTAAAGAATAGCCACTACATTTTTTTTTCCACGTTAAAATGTCAATCATTAATTGAAAGTTCTCACATTCATCAGCAAGCACTTCTGCTTTATTAATCAACTTTAAAGATTCATGATATAACCCTTTGTGAAATAGTATCTCAATAGAAAGTAATAAATCCTTAATTTGTAAGTTGAACGTTTTGGAGTTATGAAACTCGTTTAAGCTTCTTAAAATTAATTGATAAAGGTAATTTTTATCTGCCGAAATAAAATCGGCGTTAATTCCTTGTGCTTTTAAATTTCTTTTAATTTCTGAGTCACTTTCATTTTCTATTTTGTCCAATTCATCAAATAATGCAACATATTTATTTTGAGTACCAATCGTATGTCTTTCTGAAAAGATTTTAAAATACCTCTTTTCAGACATGGTTAAACTCTTAATCAAAACATAGGAATTGCTGTTTTTTTTCATGATATAAATTCAGACTTCCTAAAAATAAATAATATTTACTAATATTAGTGGAAATATGCTATATTTTTGGTGTAATAGTAACAAAAAGATGATAAAAAATTTACTTATACTAATTTCTTTTTATTTTTCAAATGTAGGCGCATTAAGCTCTACTAACTATTATGTTAATGATGGATTTACAACTAACGACATATACTGCGTTGTTTCAGGAACAGGTTATACGGGTGTAAATTCAGCAGGAAGAGGCCTTTCTCCTTCGACTCCTGTATTAACTTTAAAATATCTCTTTACTTTGTATAACTCTTCATTTGCTGTTGGCGATACAATAAAAATTGATGCTGGTATATATGCAAAAGGAGGAACTCCAAGTGTAACAACTGAAAGTAAATTTAATATTACTGTTTCTGGTTTAACATTTATTGGTGCTGGAATGGGAGTTACCACGTTTTCTAATAATTTCCATGGTGGTGGGACCGATTATTTTATGCAAATTACTGCTAATAACACAACTGTTAAAAACATGACATTTACTAAATATTATGGCGGAGCTCCAAATAGCGGCACCGTTTATAATGGAATTAATACTGGTGGACAAGTGCTTTCAATTTATAATGCCACAGGTGTCGTAATTGAAAATGTTAGTTTGTTTGATAATGGCACTAATGGAAATGCTGCAATTGCTATAGGCCCAAAT
>JBIKOX010000114.1:0-9717 GCA_044357775.1 Bacteroidia bacterium
AAATTGTAACGCCACAGGCTCATCTTATAGTGGTGGTATAGACGCTATTGGTAATGCAATTAATCTCACTATACAAAATGTAATAATTGCATATAATTCTAAAACAGCATTCGGTGGCGCTGGTTTATATGTTTATAGTATTCATAACACAAACATTGTTAATGTAAAAAATAGTGCCTTTATTAATAATATTGGAGGGCTAGGTGGCGGAGCTGGCGTTTATTGTAATGGAGGGAATGTAACTATCAGAGAATCAAGTATTCTAAGCAATACAGTTTCAACAAGTGGCGGGCCGTATTACGTTGGAGCAGGTATAGGAATTGTAGGTGGCACCGTGACTTTAACGAAATGTAAAATATCAAATAATAAAAGTTCTGGAGCGTCTACTACAAGTTTTGGCGGCGTTGGATTGACGCCTTCAAGCGGGAATGTAATACTAAAAATAGATTCCTGCAGCTTTTCAGGAAACACCGGTCAAAGAACTACCGGAAATGATATTGGGGCTAGAATAAACGGCTCCAATAAATTTTCTATAACAATAAATGAAACAACATTTAGCACTGGTGCTATCGATATAGGTGGTGGAAGCACAAATAGTTGTGCTGGCAATACTTTTAAAATTACTAATTCAGGTAATCCTACAATAACCTATTCAGGATCTGGCCCATGTACGTTAGGCGCAGGATCAAATATATCTTCTCCATATACATTTACTAGTCCAACTATTCCATCTTTTACTGGAAATTGCAGTAATTTTGTTATCCTCCCCATCGAACTTACTCGTTTTGAAGGTGAGTGCAGTAACGGACAAGTTATTTTAAACTGGCAAACCGCCTCTGAAATAAATAATAGTGAATTTAAAATTGAACGCTCTACAAACGGAATAGATTTTGAAATTATTGGAAGTGTTAAAAGTATAGGCGCTAGTGGTCGAATAAACAATTACAACTATTTAGATGAAGATAACGTAGATGTCACCTGCTATTATCGCCTAAACCAAAAAGATTACGATGGTAAAACAAGTATATCAAAAATAATTGCAGTTGAACATACCTGTGATCGCAAGTTAAATTCTGAAATTACCTCATATCCAAACCCCAGTAATGATTATGCAGTTCTAGATATAAAATTGTATCAAACAGCTTTGGTTACCATAGATATAGTAGATGAAATTGGCCGAACTATTAAAAAATATGATACTACTAAATATGATGCTGGAATGACTTCCGTTAATCTTGATTTAAGTAACTTAAATGCAGGAATATACTTTTTAAAAGTTTTAGTAAACGACCGACCCACTGTAAAAAAACTCGTTAAACTTTAATTTGAAAAAAATTTAAAAGCCAATTATTGTCTCTTTTTCAGACTTACTAAATCATTGAATTTATTTAGATAATATAGGTTTAAAATAATTTACTTTTGTTTCATATTTTAATCATGATAATCAAATCAACTAATAGCATAATTATTATTAAATTCTCTTGAAGGGAAGGATAATGTTATGATAACAATTAAGCCTTCCCAACGGGGAGGCTTTTTTATTTATAAATAATTTTAAAATAAAAAAAGATGTATTACAACAACGACACAGAAGTTTTTTTTAATGGCGAATGGTTAAAAGCTAAAGATTTAATGATTAGCCCTTATGTGCAAACAATGCATTATGGTAACGGCGCTTTTGAAGGTATCCGTTCTTACGAAACACCTGATGGAACAAGAATATTTAAAGCGGAAGAACATTATAAACGTTTATTATATTCTGCCGAAAAAATGTACTTGAAAGTAAATTATAGTGTTGAGGGGCTAACAAGTTTAACCTACCAATTATTAAAGAAAAATAATTTAGGAAATGCCTACATCCGCCCTTTAATATTTGCAGGCGCTAATATGTCGCTTACACCAACTGATGAAGTACACGTGATGTTGTGTGCCTGGGAATGGGGGAAATATTTGGGAGATAAATTATTAGATGTTACCATTTCTTCTTATGAGCGACCTAATCCTAAATCCTGCCATGTTGATGCAAAAATAACAGGGCATTACGTTAACTCAATATTAGCAACTACTGAGGCTAAACAAAAAGGATTTGACGAAGCGTTATTATTAGATGCTCAAGGAAATGTTGCCGAAGGACCTGGGGCTAATTTCTTTTTTGAAAAAGATGAAGTATTATATACCTCGCCGTTAGGAAATATTTTACCTGGCATTACTCGCTCTACTATGTTTGAATTATGCCACGAAATGGGATTTAAATTGGTAGAAAAATATTTCACACCAGAAGAAGTAAAAGGTGCTGATAGTGCTTTTTTTACAGGAACAGCCGCTGAAGTTGCAGGAATAGCGTCTTTAGATAGAGTTCCTTTTAAATTAAAGTGGGAAGATTCTTTAGGAGCAATACTTCAAGCTAAATACACACGCAGAGTAGCTTTTAACGAATACGGAAATTTTTCATTACTATAATAATTCATTTGTTATTTCAATCTGTCGCCCAGAGCGAACTCAAAGGGCGAGTGTCAGTTCGAGCGAAGTCGAGAACATTAAAAATAAAATTAAATCATGGAATTAAATCACTATAGTAAAACAGTAACTCAAGATGAGTCGCAACCCGCTTCACAAGCTATGTTATATGGCATTGGCTTAACTGAAGATGATATGCAAAAACCACAAATAGGTATTGCATCTACTTGGTACGAAGGTAACACATGTAATATGCACTTAAACGGACTTTCTTTATTTGTAAAAGATGGTGTTCGTAAAAATGGAATGGTTGGCTTGCAATTTAATACAATTGGCATAAGCGACGGTATTACAAACGGAACTGAAGGCATGAGGTATTCATTAGTATCTCGTGAAATTATTGCTGATTCAGTTGAAGCTGTCACTGCTGCTCATTATTATGATGGTTTAATAACAATTGCTGGATGCGATAAAAATATGCCTGGTGTAGTAATGGCAATGATAAGAGTAAATCGTCCGTCAATTATGGTATACTGTGGAACAATAGCTTCTGGAAATTATAAAGGAAAAAAACTAAACATTGTTTCTGCATTTGAAGCCTTAGGCGAAAAATATGCAGGAAAAATAAGTGATGAAGATTTTAAAGGTATTATAAAAAACGCATGCCCAGGAGCTGGAGCTTGCGGAGGAATGTACACAGCAAATACCATGTCGTCAGCTATCGAAGCGTTAGGTTTAAGTTTACCTTATAGTTCTTCTAATCCGGCATTAAGTGATGATAAAAAAGAAGAATGTTTAAAAGCTGGTGAATTTTTAAAAGTATTACTTGAAAAAAACATCAAACCATCCGATATATTAACAAAACTTTCGTTTGAAAACGCATTTACTTTAGTTGTAGCTTTAGGCGGATCTACCAATGCCGTATTGCATTTACTAGCAATGGCTAAAACAGCTAATATAGATTTTACATTGGATGATATTACCCGAATTAATGAACGCACACCAGTTTTAGCAAATCTTAAGCCAAGTGGGAAGTATTTAATGGAAGATGTTTTTGCAATTGGAGGGGTACCGACAGTTATGAAATACCTTTTAGAAAAAGGATTATTACACGGTGATTGCTTAACAGTAACCGGAAAAACAATCAAAGAAAATTTAGATAAAGTTGTTGCATTGCCATTAGAACAAGATGTGATATTACCAATTGAAAATCCTTTAAAAACAACAGGTCATTTAAGAATTTTGTTTGGAAACCTTGCACCTGAAGGATCTGTAGCTAAAATAACTGGCAATGAAGGAGAACTATTTACTGGTTCGGCTATTGTTTTTGAAAATGAATTTGAATGTATAAAAGGAATTCGTGAAGGAAAAGTGAAAGCAGGTCAAGTAATTGTTATTAGAAACGAAGGACCAAAAGGTGGACCAGGAATGCCCGAAATGTTAAAACCTACCTCTGCTTTAATTGGCGCTGGGTTAGGAAATAGTGTGGCCTTAATAACAGACGGTCGTTTTTCTGGCGGTACACATGGTTTTGTTGTTGGGCATGTAAGTCCTGAAGCATTTGATGGCGGACCAATAGCCTTGATAAAAGATGGTGATGTGATAACGATTGATGCAATAAATAATAAAATAGATGTTCAATTGTCGGAACAAGAATTATCTGAAAGAAAAAAACAATGGCAACAACCAGAATTGAAAGTAAAATTTGGTGTGTTGTACAAATACGCTAAACAAGTAACTTCTGCAAGTAAAGGTTGTTTAACTGATTTATAATTTCAAAATGAACACACATAAAAAATATAATACAGAAGTAACAGGTGCCGAAGCCGTTATATTAGCTTTACTTGACGAACAGGTAACCGATATATTTGGTTATCCGGGTGGCGCTATCATGCCCGTTTACGATGCACTTTATGATTACATGGATCAATTAAATCATTATTTGGTTCGTCATGAGCAAGGTGCAACGCATGCTGCTCAAGGCTATTCAAGAGTTTCCGGCAAAACAGGTGTTGTGTTGGCAACCTCTGGGCCTGGCGCTACAAATTTAATTACTGGTATTGCAGATGCTCAAATAGATTCCACTCCAATGGTTTGCATCACTGGTCAGGTGCATTCTCATTTATTAGGAACTGATGCGTTTCAAGAAACTGATGTTGTAGGTATATCAATGCCCGTTACTAAATGGAACATACAAGTTACTAAGGCCGAAGACATAGCTCCCGCATTAGCAAAAGCTTTTTATATTGCTGGCTCTGGCCGGCCGGGACCTGTGTTGGTTGACATTACAAAAGATGCGCAATTTGGAAAGACCACTTATAAATATCAAAAATGCGAAAGTATAAGAAGCTATTTTCCTTGCCCAAAAGTTAAAGATGACGATGTTTCAAAAGCTGCTGAATTAATTAATAACTCTCAGCGACCTTATATTTTATGCGGACATGGTGTTTTGCTTTCAGGAGCCGAAAAGCAATTATTAGCTTTTGCAGAAAAAGCAGATATTCCGGTGGCGTCAACCTTACTTGGTTTATCAGCCTTTCCTCCTAAACATCCTTTATATGTCGGCTATTTAGGAATGCATGGAAATTATGGACCAAATTTATTGACAAATGAATGTGATCTTTTAATTGCTATTGGAATGCGTTTTGATGATAGGGTAACTGGTAACGTAAGTAAGTATGCTAAACAAGCCAAAGTTATTCATTTTGAAATTGACCCTTCCGAAGTAAATAAAATAATACACGCTGATGTGGCAGTTTTAGGTGACGCTAAAGAATCATTAGAGTTATTACTTCCTAAAGTGAAAAAACAAAAACATACTGAATGGTTGAAGCGTTTTGAAGATTGCACAAAAATAGAGTTCGAAAAAGTTATAAAAGACGCCATTGACCCAAAAACTGAAAAATTACGTATGGCAGAAGTCATTGATAAATTTCATAAGTTAAGTGAAGGGAATGCCATTGTTGTAACGGATGTTGGTCAACACCAAATGATAACGTCTCGCTACTATACGCCTAACATTCCAAATTACTTTGTAACCTCTGGTGGTTTAGGAACCATGGGATTTGGCTTACCGGCTGCCATTGGAGCCAAAGTAGCTTTGCCAAATACACAGGTGGTTGCTGTTTTAGGTGATGGCGGTTTTCAAATGACAATACAAGAATTAGGAACAATTATGCAAAGTGATATTGCTGTTAAAATAATTGTACTTAATAATAATTTTTTAGGAATGGTTCGCCAGTGGCAGCAATTATTTTTTGACAGACGTTATTCTTTCACTGAACTAAAAAATCCAAACTTTATTGCTATTGGTTATGGTTATGGAATTAAAGGGAAAAAAATAACAGAACGTAAAGATTTACAAGCAGCACTTGAGGAAATGTATGCATCCAAAGAAGCATATTTACTTGAGGTAGTAGTTGAAAACGAAGAAAATGTTTTCCCTATGATTAAAACTGGAGCAAGTGTTGCGGAAATAATATTAGAATAAAAATAAATAAAATGGATAATACATATACACTTTCTGTTTTTACAGAAGATAAAATAGGATTACTAAATCGGGTAACAATTATTTTTACTCGCCGACATATAAACATTGAAAGCATCACTGCTAGCGAAAGTGAAGTGAAAGGAATTTATCGCTACACTATTGTAATAACTGTTTCGCAAGAGCAAGTAGAAAAATTAGTTGGTCAAATAGAAAAACAAGTGGAAGTTTTAAAAGCATTTTATCATATCAATAACGATATCCTATCGCGCGAAATGGCTTTATATAAAGTATCTGCTGATGCTTTAAAAGAAAACGAATTATTTACACGTATTGTAAATGAAAATCATGCAAAAATATTAAGCATTTCTCCTGAATTTATTGTTGTAGAAAAAACTGGAGATGAGCGTGAGATTAAACATTTATTCAACGACTTAGAAAAATTTGGCATGCTAGAATTCGTCAGAAGTGGAAGAGTGGCTATCACCAAACCAATGAAGACATTAAATACATTTTTAAAAGAAGTAGAAAATAATAGTAAAACAGTAATTAAACATTTTAGTAAATAAAAAAATATGAAATAACCATGTTGCCTTTAGTGATAGCATTAATAGAGATAACATGGTTATCGCCTATGACAATTAAAAATAATAAAATAAACATATGAAATAGCCATGTGCCTGAACGCACAAACACAAATGAAGATACATGGCGTATACCATATGACAATTAAAAAAATAAATATCTACATATGAAAAATTATTTCAACACGTTACCTCTTAGATTGCAGTTAGAACAATTAGGTGTTTGCGAATTTATGGATCAATCAGAATTTGCTGACGGAATTGCTGCGCTTAAAGAAAAAAAAATTGTGATTGTTGGCTGTGGCGCTCAAGGTTTAAATCAGGGTTTAAACATGCGTGACTCTGGTTTAGATATTTCTTATGCACTTCGCGCCGAAGCAATTCAACAAAAAAGAGTTTCTTATACGAATGCTTTTGATAATGGTTTTAAAGTAGGAACTTATGAAGAATTAATTCCAACAGCTGATTTAGTTTGCAACCTAACACCAGATAAACAACACACTTCTGTTGTAAAAGCAATCATGCCTTTAATGAAAAAAGGTTCGACTTTAGCGTATTCTCATGGTTTTAATATTGTAGAAGAAGGAATGCAAATCCGAAAAGATATTACAGTAATTATGTGCGCTCCAAAATGCCCAGGTTCCGAAGTTCGTGAAGAATATAAAAGAGGATTTGGTGTACCAACGCTTATTGCAGTGCATCCGGAAAATGATCCTAATGGACAAGGCTTCATTCAAGCAAAAGCTTATGCGGTAGCAACGGGTGGTCATAAAGCGGGGGTTTTAAATTCTTCATTTGTTGCAGAAGTAAAATCAGATTTAATGGGCGAGCAAACCATTCTTTGTGGAATGCTTCAAACAGGTTCTATATTGTGTTTTGATAAAATGGTTGAAAAGGGAATTGAACCAGATTACGCTTCAAAATTGGTTCAATATGGTTGGGAAACAATTACTGAAGCCTTGAAGCATGGTGGAATTACAAATATGATGGATCGTTTAAATAATCCTTCAAAAATAAAAGCATTTGAATTATCAGAAGAGTTAAAACACATGATGCGCCCATTATTTCAAAAACATATGGATGATATTCTTTCCGGAGAATTTTCAAAAAACATGATGGCTGATTGGGCAAATGATGATATTAATTTATTGACTTGGAGAGCTGCAACTGCTGAAACTAATTTTGAAAAAACGGCTGCAACTAACGATTCAATTTCTGAACAAGAATATTTTGATAATGGTGTTTTGATGATTGCAATGGTGAAAGCAGGCGTTGAATTGGCTTTTGAAACCATGACTGAATCAGGTATCATTGAAGAATCTGCCTACTACGAATCATTACATGAATTACCTTTAATAGCCAATACAGTTGCTCGTAAAAAATTGTATGAAATGAATCGAATTATTTCTGATACGGCTGAGTATGGTTGTTATTTGTTTGACCACGCTTGTAAACCATTATTAAATGAGTTTATGAAAACAATAGAAACTAATGTTATAGGAAAACCATTTTCGAATTCAAACGCGGTTGATAATAAAATACTTATCGCTGTGAATCAAAGTATTCGTCAACATCCAATAGAAGAAGTTGGCGCTTGGCTAAGAGAATCAATGACAGAAATGAAGAAGCTAGGGTAAGGAAATTAATTTAAATATTGGTAAGTTGTTGCTGCCGCAAGAAAATATAAACTCAAATGGTTACAATTGATAACATAAATTTAGCTGCCAATAATTTAGAAGGTATAGCTATGCGCACACCCTTACAATATAATTTTCAGTTAAGTGAAGAGTTCGGTTGTAACATATATTTAAAACGCGAAGACTTACAAGTAGTGCGTTCCTATAAAATTAGAGGAGCTTATAATAAAATAAGTTCGCTTACTGATTCCGAAAAAAAGAATGGAGTTGTTTGTGCCAGTGCTGGTAATCATGCGCAAGGCGTTGCTTATTCGTGTCGTAAATTAAATATTAAAGGAACAATATTTATGCCGGCAACAACACCTTCTCAAAAAATTAGTCAAGTTAGATTATTTGGGAAAGAACATATTGAAATCGTTTTAGTAGGAGATACATTTGATGATGCCTATAAAGCAGCCGTTCAATTTTGTAACGGTCAGGGAGCTGCATTCATTCATCCTTTTGATGATAAAAAAGTGATTGAAGGCCAAGGTACTGTTGCTAAAGAAATTTTTGAAGACGCCGATTTTAAAATAGATTATTTATTAGTGCCTGTTGGTGGTGGTGGCTTAGCTGCGGGTTGTGTAAGTTATTTTTGCAAACAAAATCCTGCCACTCAAATTATTGGTGTTGAACCTGAAGGAGCTCCATCCATGAAAACTTCTATTGCAAATGGTTATAATACAGAATTGAAAGAAATTGACAAGTTTGTTGATGGCGCTGCTGTAAAAAAGGTTGGTGATATAACTTTTGAGATATGTAAGCAAAAATTAAGTAAGGTTGTTTTAGTTCCTGAAGGAAAGGTTTGTACAACAATTTTAAACTTGTATAATCAACAAGCCATTGTGGTTGAGCCGGCTGGAGCGCTAACAATAGCATCTTTGCATTACTTAAAAGACGAATTAAAAAGTAAAAATGTGGTGTGTGTTGTTAGTGGCAGTAATAACGACATTATGAGAACAGAAGAAATTAGAGAGCGCTCATTATTATTTGAAGGATTAAAACATTTTTTTGTTATCAGATTCCCTCAAAGAGCTGGTGCTTTGAAGGAGTTTGTTAGTGATGTATTGGGTCCGAATGATGATATTGTACATTTTGAATACATGAAAAAAAATAATCGTGAAAACGGTCCAGCACTTGTTGGCTTGGAAATTAAAAATCACCAAGATTTAGATTTACTAAAAAACAATCTTTTACTGTCGGGCTTTCAATATGAATACCTTAACAAAAATGATAATTTATTGCAGTTTTTAGTTTAATCAGACTTACTATTTTTGTTTCATTTTAAATTATAATTTAACAATAGAATAATCTTATATTTCTTATTTTTAGAAATATTAATGTAATAAATATTATGACCAAATTTCTTTTATCATTTTTAGTTATTGTTTTTTGCACATCAAGTGTACTGGCAAAAAAAATTTATGTTAATGATAATTCACTAACGGGAGATGTATTTACTACTGCTGTTGGCGCTGCAGGAAATAATGGTACAACTACTGCTACCCCAAAA